>JAJYTV010000230.1 GCA_021792885.1 Bacillota bacterium | reverse complement strand
CGAGAACATGACCGGGGCCGACGCCTACCGCCCGAGCGACGTGCTCAAGATGCTCTCCGGCACGACGGTCGAGGTGTCGAACACCGACGCCGAGGGGCGTCTCGTGCTGGCCGACGGGCTGGAACTCCTGCGCCAGGAGAAGGTCGCGGACATCGTCGACCTCGCGACGCTGACAGCGGCGATCGTGATCGCCCTGGGAAACCACCGCGCAGGCCTCTTCAGCAACGACGACAGGCACACGGAAGCCGTCGTCGCCGCTGGCGAGAAGGCCGGGGAACGCTACTGGCGGATGCCGCTCGACCCGGAGCACCGCGAAGCGCTGAAGAGCCCGACCGCCGACATCAAGAGCACCGGTGGCCGCGAGGGCGGCGCGTCGACCGCCGCCGAGTTCCTGCACCACTTCGCCGGCGACACTCCCTGGGCGCACCTCGACATCGCCGGCACCGCGTTCAAGGAGGAGAGCGGTCCGCTCGGCCATGGCGCGACGGGGTTCGGCGTGGAGACGCTGGTCCGCTTCGCCCAAGGTGGCTGAGCGCGTCCCAGGACCGCGCGCGGACCTGCATCTGCACTCCACGGCGTCCGACGGCCTCGTGCCGCCGGACGCCCTCGCCGTCTTGGTGCAGGCGGCGAAGATCCGCGTCGCGGCGCTGACCGACCACGACACGACGCATGGATTCGCCGCGTTCGCGCCGGCAGCGCGGGCGCTCGGCATCCAGCCGATCCCCGGCGCGGAGATCGCGGCGCTGCACGACGGCGAGGAGGTGCACCTCCTCGCCTACTTTGCCGTGCCGCCAGAGGGCCCGTTCGCGGAGCTGCTCGCGGCCCTGTCCCGCGGCCGCGGCACGCGCGCGGAAGAGATGCTGCGGCGGCTCGCCGCGATGGGCATCGCGCTGCCGGACGCCCAGGAGATCCTGGCCCATCCCCAGGTCGGACGCCCCCACGTCGCGCGCGCCCTCGTTCGGCTCGGGCTCGCGCGCGACACGTCGGACGCCTTCGACCGCTTCCTCGTGCCCGGCAAGCCGGCGTACGTCGAGCGCCTGCGCCCGCAGGCAAAAGACGCGATCGCCCGCGCGCACGCCGACGGCGGGATCGTGTCGCTTGCCCACCCTGGCCACTATCGCACGGGACACCTTTCGGGCCTGCGCAAAGACGGACTCGATGCGGTGGAAGTGAATCACCCGAGCGCCGCCCGCCCGGAACGGCAGGCGCTCCTCCGGGCGGCACGGCAGCTCGGCCTAATCACGACGGGCGGCAGCGACTTCCATGGCGCCCCGGGGGCGCGGCCCGGGCGGGCTGCACTCCCTCCGGCGCAGACAGAGCGCTTTCTCGAGCGGATCTTCGGTCATCGTGCGGGGGACTGAGCCGTACAGGTAGTCCCGGAGGGATCGCATGGATGAGGATGCGCGCATCGAGCACCTGCACCGCCAGCTGACCCGCCTGCGCCGAGGCAACCTCCTCCTGCTGCACCTCCTGGAGGAGTCGCTCGACGAGCGCCGCGCCCTGCAGGATGCACTTGAGCGTTCGACACGGCTGCGTGTCGAACGCTAGTCACGAGCCGCCAGGATTCGCGCAGGAAGGCTTGGCCCAGGGTGCGAACGGATGGGCCGAGGTGTTGAGATGGCGGACCGCGTAATCGACCGACAGGAACTGGCGCATCAACTCCGGCTGCCACCGCGAGCAGTGCGACGTCTGGTCGAGAACTACCGCGAGTGGCTGAGTGCACCGGGCAGCGGCCGCTTCACCGCCCTCGACGTGGCGAGGTTGCAGATCGCGGCGCGCATGTCCTTGGCGGGGCGCCCGCGCAGCGCGATCCTGGATGCCCTGGCGACGACGCGCCCGCAGGAGGACCCGAAGACGTCTCCCGCGATCGTGTTGGACGAGCACCCTGCGGCGACGCGCCAGCGGACGGCGGGGGGACGGCCGCGCAGGCAGTCGCAGCCCGCGTCGCAAGACGCAGGGGCGCAAGAGGCGCAAGGGACGTTGCAGGCCGTGCCCCTGGCAGCCTCCGAGCAGGTCGCGCGCCATGGCGAGGCTGAGGTCGCAGCGGCCGGGCAGCCGCTCGCCGAAGAGATCGGCAAGCTGCGCGAGGTGATCGTGCAGCACGCCGAGCGCGACCGCCTGGACCGCGACCGGGTGCTGATGGCCCTCGTGCGCACGCAACAGGAGGTCAGTCACCTGCGCAGCGAGATCGGGACACTGAAGTCGCGCAAGGACCGCCGCCGCGGCAGCGTCATCCGCCGGCTGTTCGGCTGAGGCGTCGCGTGCGCCTGCGCTCGAGCGAGATCGCGGGGCGGTGGTGCGGTCCGGGTTCGTCTGGTCGGCGGGCGGTGAAGAGCCCCGCATAGTTCAAGGCGGTCAGCTCCTCGTGCGAGTGGTGCTGCACGGTGCGCTCGCCGCGCGCGATCAGCTCGCGGATCAGGTCCTGGCGCGCCGCCCAGGGAAGCTGTTCGAACTCCTGCTGGTAGACCCCCAAGGTGAGGGTCACGCGCACGACGTCCTCCACATGCCAGAGTTCATGCAGAAGCGGCATGCGCTCGAGTTGGGCGTCGACGAAGCCTGCCGCATCCAGTAGCGCTTGCGCCCGCTCGAGCGTCAGGAAGCGCCGGTCGCCGAAGCCGCTCTCCTGCGGCCGCTGCACGAGCTCCTGCAGCGGCTGCATCCATTCGAGAAAGGCCGGGTTCGACCGGATGTCCCAGGCGTAGATCCAGAGCATCGCGACGCGCCCGCCGGGCCGGAGCACGCGGAGGCATTCCGCGAGCGTGCGCTCGGCGTCGGCGAAATGCAGCATGAGCGATCCGACGACGCCGTCGAAGAGCCCGTCCTCGAACGGCATCGACTCGGCCCGTCCTTGCACGAAGCGGACGTTGCGCACGCCGCGCTCCTTCGCCCGCTGGCGGGCGACGGCAGCCATCTCCTGCGCCGGGTCGAGGGAGTAGAGCTCACCCTGGGGGCCGATTGCGTCGTTGAGGCCGGTGTCGAAGGTGAAGATGCCCGTGCCAGCCCCGAGCTCTAGCACGCGCGACCCTGCTGCGGGCGCGAAGAGATCTAGAAGGCGCGTCCGCACGTTCGGCAGGCTGGGGAGCATCCGGTCGAACAGATGATCATAGCGTTCGGTGTGCAGGTCGAAGTGCGCGATGTGCAGGGCCTGCACGCGCCGCTGCACGTACTCGGCGTTGCGCAGCTGCTCGCCGAGCTCCTTCCCGCGGCGGTGCCCGTGCGGCGTCGTGCGGACGTAGCGGACGCCGCCCTGCATCTCGATCGTGACGCCGTCCATCGCGAGCATCAGCGAGAGTTCGTTCGAGAGACTGCCGATCACCCAGGGCCGGTGCAGCCGGCCGTGCAGGAAGTCCTCCTCGCGCATGCCGTCGTAGTACTCGAGCGCCATGAAGTTCTCGTACGCGAGGACGCCGATGCTCGCACGCACGATCGCGTCGAGGCCAAACTGGGCGGCGAACGCCTGCAGATCGTGCAGGAGCTCCGTGAGGCGGGCCTCGTCGGGCACCCGCGGCAGGCCGTCCCAGGTCGCGCGCAGGCATGCTGTCGACAGCGCGCAGGTGCGCAGGCACTCCAGCACCAGCTCATCGTAGACGGGAAGAACTCCAAGCGCGCGCGCCCGGTCCGGCTCGAGCCAGAAGCGGTGGAGCAGGTCGCGCACACCTTCGTCCAGAAGGAGTTCGAGCCGCGGCTCGAGGTCCTGCTCCGTGAGCGCGGCAAGCCAGGGGTCAAAGAAGATCGCGTGCCCGAGCAGAAGTTGCAAGTCGTCCGTGATGTCAGGCAAAGCGCTGGCCACGCAGCATTCCTCCACACGGCGGAGAGTTCTTTGCGGTGGACGGCGTATCCTACCCGAAATTCCCGGGAGGACAAGACCTGCTCGAGCCGAACATGGGATACGTACGAACCCGGGGGGAAACCATGCGCGCAGGACTCTTGCGTACTCTCGCGATCTTTTCGCTGCTCTCGTTCGTCGCCGCAGCGCCCGCGCCGCGCGCCGATGCCGCGAGCGGCCTGCCAAGCGTGAAGGGGACCGGCTACGAACTGATGGACGCGACGACGGGACAGGTCCTCCTGGCCCACAACCAGAATGTCCGGCTCGCCC
>JAJYTV010000229.1 GCA_021792885.1 Bacillota bacterium | reverse complement strand
TGAGAAATACATCCGCCCTCTACGGCGCGAGGTCCGCGCCTTCAGGGAACTGGACGCTGCTGATCGCCATCTTCGATGTGATCTACATCATCGTCCCGGTGCTGCTGTTCGAGTTCCTCACGGAGGTGTGACATGCGCTATCTGCGCTGGATTTCGCTGCCGCTGTGGATCGCGGCCCTGTACCTCGCGCTGATCTGGGTGCCGGACGAGAAGTCCCTGGGCGTCTCGTACCGCATCTTCTACATCCACCTCGGCATGGCGTGGACAGCGCTCCTCGCGCTGACGGCGAACTTCGTCGTCTCGCTCCTCGTGCTGTTCATGAAGCGGCGCCGCGAGTCGCTCGACCACTACGCCCAGGCGACGGCGGAGGTCGGGCTGCTGATGACGACGGCGACGCTCGCGTCGGGCATGCTCTGGGCCAAGGTGGCGTGGGGCGCCTACTGGACATGGGACCCGCGGCTCACGACGACGGCGATCCTCTGGTTCCTCTATGCGGGCTACCTCCTGCTGCGCGAGGCGATGGACCAGCCCCAGCGCCGGATGGTGTACAGCGCCGTCTACGGGCTGATCGTATTCATCGACGTGCCGATCGTCTACCTCAGCGTCCGCTGGTGGACGAGCATCCATCCGGTCGTGTTCACCGAGTCCGGCATCAACATCACGCCCCAGATGCTGGTCGCGGTCATCTTCTTCTTCTTTGCCACGCTCTTCCTCGCGCTGGACCTGATCACCCTGCGGGCGAAGCAGCAGGCCCTGCGAGAGCGGATCGAACGGATCCGAGAGCAGCGCCTGGGGGAACTCGGATACTGAGATCGAGACCATCGCCCGAGGAGGGGATCCGGTTTGTCGGTGGAAAAGCAGTTCCTTGAGTTCGTGTTCTTCGCCTACTCGGCGGTGTTCTTGCTGATCTTCCTGTTCGTGACGAACGTCTGGCGGCGTACCCGCCGCCTCGAACAGCAGCTCAGCGCGCTGGAAGGCGAAGGCGAGAAGGAGCAGCGGTAACTCGATGAAGGGCCGTCAGCTCTGGGCGATGGTGGGTATCGTGGCGTTCCTGGGGGTGCTCCTCGGAGTGCAGTTCCGGATCGACCGTGGCGTGCCCTCGGTGGGTCCGGAGAACATCGGCGAGATGGCGGTCCTTCTGCTGCGGGCAGAGCGCCAGAACCAGACCCTCTCGCATGAGGTGGCTGCGCTGAAGGCGCAGCTGCTCTCGCGTGCGCAGGGCGTCGCCCGATACAAGTCGCTCGTGCAGCAGCTGGATCAGGCGCGCGAGGAGGCTGGGCTGACGCCGGTCAAGGGCCAGGGCGTCGAGGTCGTCATGACCGAGCCGCCGGCGGGCCCTGGCGGCAACGGCATCTTCTCGATCCACGACACCGACGTGCTGATGATCCTGAACGAACTGCGCGCCGCGGGCGCCTACGCCCTGTCGATCAACGGACACCGCGTCGTCGCGACGACGGAGGTGCGCCAGGCCGGGTCGATCTTCTCGATCAACGACAGCCCTGCCGCACCCCCGTTCACGATCCTCGCGCTCGGCACGCCCACCACGCTGCGGCAGGCGCTGCTTTTGCGCGGCGGCGTCGTGGACACCCTGGAAGCAGTGGGCATCGGAATCAAGGTGCAGACGTCGTCGCATCTCGAGGTGCCGGCCTACCAGGGGGCCGACCTCCCGTAATCGCGACCCTCAATGAACACCTGGATAGTCCACATGGGCTGTAAACCCGGTCCGAACGGTCCCGACGCCTTTTCTTCTCCGGAACCAGTGCTACAATGGGCGATGGGGCTAGACCTCCCAGCGGCCTGCGAAAAGTTGGGAAAGGGATGACCAGCGCATGGCAGAGACCGGATTTAAAGCCGGACTCGAAGATGTGGTTGCCGGGACCTCAGACATCTGCTTCATCGATGGCAAGGAAGGTCGGCTGGTCTACGCCGGCTACGACATCCATGACCTCGCAGGGCATGGGAGCTTCGAGGAGACGGTCTACCTCCTCTGGCACGATCGCTTGCCCACCCAGCAGGAACTCGACAACCTGCGGGCGACCCTGCGCCGCCAGGCCGAGGTACCGGAGCAGGTTCTTCGCCTGATCGAGGCGATGCCCAAGGGCTCCGAGCCCATGGAGGTGCTGCGGACCGCCGTCTCGGCGATGTCCGTGTACGACCCGGACGACCACGACACGAGCTACGAGGCTTCCGTCCGCAAGGCGGAGCGCCTTGTCGCGCGCTTCCCGACCCTGATCGCGGCGATCGGCCGCGTGATGCAGGGCCAGAAGCCGATCGCTCCGGACCCGAACCTGAACGTGGCGCAGAACTTCCTGCACATGTTGTTCGGCAAGGATGTAGACGAGCGCCTCGCACAAATCTTCGACATCTGCCTGATCCTGCACGCCGACCACGAGCTGAACGCTTCGACGTTCTCCGCGCGCGTCACCGCAGGGACCCTGAGTGACATCTACTCCGCGATCACCTCCGCTGTCGGCACCCTGAAGGGACCGCTGCACGGCGGCGCGAACGAGCAGGTCATGCGCATGCTGCTGGAGATCGGCAGCGTCGACAAGGCGGAGACCTGGATCACCGAGGCGCTCGAGCAGAAGAAGAAGATCATGGGTTTCGGCCACCGCGTCTACCGCACCGAGGACCCGCGCGCGACGCACCTGCGCCGCTTCAGCGAGGAAGTCGGCAAGAAGATGGGCGACGTGCACTGGTACGAGATGTCGCGCATCGTCGAGCGCGTGGTGCTGGAGAAGAAGGGCCTCTACCCGAATGTCGACTTCTACTCCGCCTCGACCTACTACATGATGGGCCTGCCGATCGAGCTCTTTACGCCGATCTTCGCCCTCAGCAGGATCTCCGGCTGGACGGCCCACGTCCTGGAGCAGTACCGCAACAACCGACTGATCCGCCCCCGGGCGGAGTACACGGGCCCCGAGCGTCGGCAGTACGTGCCGATCGCGCAGCGCTGACGGGTACCTTCGCTCCCGGTCGAGGGTTCGCCCCCGACCGGGGGCGTTCTATGAATTGGGAGGGAAGGCGAATGGGCGGCGTGCAAGTGCCCGAGGGTGACAAGATACGCTACGTGAGCGGGCGGCTCGAGGTTCCCGACCACCCGATCCTGCCGTACATCGAGGGAGACGGGACGGGGGTCGACATCTGGCCGCCCTCGCAGGCCGTGCTGGACGCCGCCGTCCGCATCGCCTACGGCGGCAAGCGAAAGATCGCGTGGATGCAGGTGTACGCCGGCGAGGCGGCCTTCCAGAAGTACGGCAGCTGGATGCCGGACGAGACCCTGGAGGCGTTCCGCACCTACCGGGTCGGCATCAAAGGCCCCCTGACGACGCCGGTCGGCGGCGGCATCCGCTCGCTGAACGTGATGCTGCGCCAGGAGCTCGACCTCTACGCCTGCGTGCGTCCCGTCCGCTACTTCGAGGGCGTTCCCTGCCCCGTCAAGCACCCGGAGAAGGTCGACATGGTGATCTTCCGGGAGAACACCGAGGACGTCTACTCCGGCATCGAGTGGCCGGCCGGCACCGAGGAGAACCGGCGCCTCGCGGAACTCCTGAAGGAGCTCGGCAAGCCGGTGCAGGAGGGCTCCGGCATCGGCATCAAGCCGATCTCGCCGTTCGGCACGAAGCGCCTCGTGCGCAAGGCGATCGAGTACGCGATCGAGCAGGGCCGCAAGAGCGTGACCCTCGTGCACAAGGGCAACATCATGAAGTTCACCGAGGGCGCCTTCCGCGAATGGGGATACCAGGTTGCGAAGGAGGAGTTCCGCGACCAGATCATCACCTGGGATGAGATGCAGGCCCAGGGCGGCAAGCAGCCCGAGGGCAAGATCCTCATCCAGGACGTCATCGCGGACAACATGTTCCAGCAGATCCTCGTCCGCCCGCAGCTCTACGACGTGCTCGCGACGCCGAACCTGAACGGCGACTACATGTCGGACGCCCTCGCCGCGCAGGTGGGCGGCATCGGCATCGCGCCGGGCGCGAACATGTCGGACGGCTACGCCATCTTCGAGGCGACCCACGGCACTGCCCCGAAGTACGCGGGGCAGGACAAGGTGAACCCGGGTTCCGTCATCCTTTCCGGTGTGATGATGCTCGA
>JAJYTV010000228.1 GCA_021792885.1 Bacillota bacterium | reverse complement strand
CTGGGCGCGGACGAGGCGATCGACCACGCGCGGCAGGAGATCCAGCGCGAGGTGCGCCACCTGACCCAAAAGCAGGGCGTCGACGTGGTCGTGGAGCACGTCGGCCAGGTCACCTGGCCGGGCAGCCTGCGTAGCCTCGCGCCTGGAGGGCGCCTTGTGACCTGCGGCGCGACGACCGGCCCTTTCGGCGAGACCGACATCCGCTACATCTTCAGCCGCCAGCTGCAGGTCCTGGGCTCCTACATGGGCTCCAGGGCAGAACTCGTGCGCCTGATGCGCCTCTTCGAGGACGGCAGGCTGCGCCCCGTCGTGGACTCTTCTTATCCGCTCAGGGACGCGGCCGCGGCGCACGAGCGGATGGAGGCGAGGCGCCACTTCGGCAAGGTCGTGCTGCTGGTGGAGTGAGGGCCCCTCCTTGCAGCGCACGAGGCGCCGCCCGGTCCAGCGAGGACCTGGCGGCGCCTTCTCGCACGTCTAGGCCTTTCCGGCCCTGTCCTCGAGCGTGAACCGCCACGCGCAGTAGTAGTCCCGCGGCTCGGGATCCGGCGGGCAGAGGATGACCTCCGTCGCGATGCGCGGGTCGACCGTGCGCGCGAAGCCGCTGTACTCGACGCAGCCGACCGACTTGCAGGGGAAGTCCGGCATCCCCTTGCGCCGGCGCGCTTCCTGCACGCGGCAGGTGCGCATGCGGAAGACGAGCGCCCCATCGTCCTCGCGCTCGCTCTCCTGCTCGTTCACCGCGGCGTAGAGCCGGAAGCGAAGCGCCCGGTCGAGGGCCTCGAGGCCGCCTTCCTCCTCCATGCCGAGCAGCCGCAGGACGCGCTGCCCCTCGTTCACGGTGAAGTCGCGCCACGCCTGCGCGTCGAGGTCGATCGCCGCCTCCATGCCGTATCGCCGCTCGACCGCCTGGAACCAGAGGCCGTCGTGCGCGAGCCAGCGCCGCCCGAAATCCTTCACGAGCGCGAGCAGTTCCTCGCGCGAAAGGTCCTCGATCCGCTGTGCCCCTTCCCCCTGCCCCGCCATCCGTCCATCTCCTTGCAGCCCGTCCGCGAACTTCCGCCTTGCGCTGCACCGAGCGTAGCACGCTGCGTGAAAGGGCAACAGTACCGCCGGGCCCTCCTTGCGGACATGGAGAGGAAAGCGGACGTAAAAACAAAAACCGAACGATATGTAAAGGTGACAGAAAATCGTTCGAGATTTGTTGACCCGGCGAGAGGAGCGCGGTACGCTTGCCGTGGAGGGACCAGCATGTCGCCAAAAGTGCTCGTACTGCTCGGAAGCGATTCCGATCTGCCCCGCATGCAGGGGCTCGTCTCCGTGCTCGAGGAGCTCGAGGTTCCCTACGAACTGGCGCTCGCATCCGCCCATCGCGACCCCCAGCGGGTCGCGGAACTCGCCAAGGGAGCGGCGCAGAGGGGCGTCGCGGTCCTGATCGCGGCCGCCGGGATGGCCGCCCACCTCGCGGGCGCAGTCGCGGCCAACACGATCCTGCCGGTGATCGGCGTGCCGCTCTCGGGCTCCGCCCTCTCCGGCGTCGACGCCCTCTACAGCACGGTGCAGATGCCGAAGGGCATGCCCGTCGCCACGGTCGGCATCGACCGCGGTGACAATGCCGCCTATCTCGCCGCCCAGATCGTCGCGCTCACGGACCAGAGCCTCGCCGCTCGCATCGCGCGCGCGCGCGATCTGCAGCGCGAGCAGCTGCGCCAGAAGGACCGCCGCCTGCAGGAGCTCGGACCTGCCGGGTACCTCGAGGCGGGGCGATGATCGATCGCTACGCGCGCAAGGAGTTCGCGGCGCTCTTCGACCTGCGCGCGCAGTACAGCCGCTGGCTGAAAGTCGAGCTCGCCGTCACCGATGCGCTCGCGCAGGCTGGCATCGTGCCGGCGGACGCGGCGAAGGAGTTGCGCGCGAACGCCACGTTCGACGTCGACCGCATCCTGGAGATCGAGGCGGTCGTGCGCCATGACGTGATCGCCTTCACCCAGGCGGTCGCGGAGCAGGCGGGCCCCGCCGCGCGCTGGCTGCACTACGGGCTCACCTCCTCCGACGTCGTCGACACCGCCTGGGGCCTCGCGCTTTCCGAGGCGAGCGACGTGCTGCTGGAGGGGATCGACGCGCTGCGCGCGGTGCTCGCTCGGCGGGCCTGGGAGGAGCGCGCCACCCCGGTGATCGGGAGAACCCACGGCATCCACGCGGAGCCGACGTCGTTCGGACTCAAGCTCGCCCAGTTCTACGCGGAGCTCGGCCGCGACCGCGAGCGCCTTTCCCGCGCGCGCGAGGCCGTCGCGGTCGGGAAGATCGCCGGCGCCGTCGGGACCTACGGCGAGCTCGCGCCGGCGATCGAGCGGGCCGCGCTCACGTCGCTCGGGCTTGCGCCCGAGACGGTGCCGACCCAGATCGTACAGCGCGACCGCCACGCGGAGTGGCTCTTCGCCCTCGCGATCGTCGGCGCGACGCTCGAGAAGCTGGCGCTCGAAGTGCGCTCTTTGCAGCGCACCGAGGTGCGCGAAGTCGAGGAGCCCTTTGCCTCGGGCCAGAAGGGCAGCTCGGCCATGCCGCACAAGCGCAACCCGGTCGTCGCGGAACGCATCTGCGGCCTTGCGCGCCTCCTGCGCTCCTACGCGCTCGCCGGGCTCGAGGATGTCGCGCTCTGGCACGAGCGGGACATCTCCCACTCCTCCGTGGAGCGGGTCGCGCTGCCGGACGCCGCGCTGCTCGCCGACTTCATCCTGCACGACGCCCGCTGGCTCGTGGAGGGCATGAAGATCGACCGCGCGCAGATGGAGCGCAACATCTGGCGCAGTGGCGGGCTCGTCTTCTCGCAGCGCGTGCTCCTTGCCCTGGTCGCGTCGGGCCTGAGCCGCGAGGCCGCCTACGCGATCGTCCAGCGCCATGCGATGCGGGCCTGGGAGGAAGGCGGCGACTTCCGCCAGAGCCTCGCGGCGGATCCCGAAGTGGGAGCGCGCCTCGGGCCCGATGCACTGAACCAGGTCTTCGATGTGCACAGCTACCTGCAGTACGCCGAAGAGATCCTTCACCGCGCCGGAATTCCCGAGGAGGTGTCGTGATGCAGAAGGGCGAGTTCCTCTACGAGGGCAAGGCGAAGCGCATCTACGCGACGGACGAGGCCGGCGTCTTCTGGATGGAGTTCAAGGACGACGCGACGGCCGGCAACGGACAAAAGCGCGGGACGATCGGCGGGAAGGGCCGGATCAACGCGGAGATCACCCAGCACGTCTTCGAGCGCCTCGCGCGGGGCGGCGTGCGCACGCACCTCCTGCGCCAGGAGAGCCCGACGGTGCTGCTCGTGCGCAAGCTCGACATGTTCAAGCTCGAGGTCGTGGTGCGCAACATCGCCGCGGGCTCGCTCGTCAAGCGGATCGGTTTGAAGGAGGGCATCGACCTGCCGCAGCCGATCGTCGAGCTCTACCTGAAGGACGACGCGCTCGGCGACCCGCTGCTCAACGACGACCACGTGATCGCCCTCGGCCTCGCCACGGAGCGGGAGATGGTGGAGATCAAGGCTGCGGCCCGCAAGATCAACGACCTCCTGCGCGCCTACTTCCGCACCGCTGGCCTCCTGCTCGTCGACTTCAAGCTCGAGTTCGGCAAGGAGGACGGGCAGATCGTGCTGGGCGACGAGGTGACGCCGGACACCTGCCGCTTCTGGGACGAGAAGACGCGCGAGAAGCTCGACAAGGACCGCTTCCGCCAGGACCTCGGCGGCGTCGAGGAGGCGTACCAGGAAGTCCTGCGCCGGGTGGTCGCCCAGAATGCCTGACTTCCGTGCCGAACTGCGCGTCCATCTGCGTGCCGGCGTGCTGGACCCGGCGGGGGAGGCGGTCGAGGCCTCCCTGCGCCACCTTGGCTTCGAGGTCGAGCGCGTCGAGGTCGGCAAGCTTCTCTCCGTCGAACTCTCGGCCGCCTCGCAGGAGGCGGCCGAGGAGGCGGTGCGGCGCATGGCGAGGGAACTGCTCGTGAACCCGGTGCTGGAGGACTACGATCTCGAGGTGCACGTGCGATGATCGCAGATGTCGTCGTGTTTCCGGGCTCGAACTGTGACGCCGACACCAAGGAGGCGCTGCGCACGGCGCTTCCGGGAGCGACGG
>JAJYTV010000227.1 GCA_021792885.1 Bacillota bacterium | reverse complement strand
AGCGCGGGCAGAACCACGGCCACCTCGAATACGACCAGACGATCAACCAGCTGCTCGTCGAGATGGACGGCCTGCGGCCTGGCCGCGACGACGTCCAGATCCTCGTGATGGCCGCGACGAACCGCGCAGACCTCCTGGACGAAGCGCTGACGCGCCCTGGCCGCTTCGACCGCATCGTGCGCGTCGACCTGCCGGACCGCGACGCGCGGCGCGAGATCCTCTCCTTGCACACGCGCAACAAGCCGCTCGCACCGGACGTCGACCTCGACCGCGTGGCGCGGGAGACGTTCGGCTTCTCCGGAGCGCACCTCGAGAGCCTCGCGAACGAGGCGGCGATCGGCGCGCTGCGGGAGGGTTCGCGCACGATCAACCAGATGCACTTCGTCGACGCCGTCGACAAGGTGATCATGGGCGAGAAGCTCGACCGGCGCCCGACGGCAGAGGAGATGCGCCGGGTGGCGCTGCACGAGGCCGGACACGCCCTGCTGGCGGAGATCCTGCGCCCTGGCTCTGTCGCGTCCATCACGATCACCTCGCGCGGAGGTGCCCTCGGCTACGTGCGCCAGACGCCGGACGACGACCGCTACCTGCAGACGGGGCAGGAGCTCGAGACCGATATCGCCGTTGCGCTTGCGGGCATGGTATCGGAGGAGCTGACGCTCGGCGGACGCAGCACCGGTGCGGCGCAGGACTTCGAGCAGGCCTTCCAGCGCGGCAGGCTGCTGATCTTCTCCGGCATGTCGCCGCTTGGCGTCGTCAGCGAGCAGACCCTGCCGGAAGGCGACCTTCATCGCGCTCTCACCGACATCGTGCATGGAGTAGAGGATCGCGTGCGCGGGGTGCTGTCCGCCCACGTGGAGGGGCTGCACCGCGTCGCGGAGCGCCTTGCGGAGGCCGAGCGCCTCACCGGACCGGAACTGCGCGCGCTCTGCGGGCTCGCCCCGCTGGCGGCGGAGGTGGAGCAGGCGACGACGGCGTAGGGGGCGCAACGGCATGCGCGGGGAGATCTTGTCGGTCGGGACGGAGTTGCTGCTTGGTCAGATTACGAACACGAACGCCCGGTATCTCTCCGAACGACTCGCGGAGGCGGGCGTATTCGTCTATCATCAAGTCACGGTGGGAGACAACCCGGAGCGGCTGCGCGCCGCGTACACCGCGGCGCTGCAGCGTGCGGACGTGGTGATCGCGACGGGCGGCCTCGGGCCCACCTACGACGACCTGACCAAGGAAGTGCTCGCCGATGTGCTCGGCGTGCCGCTCGTGCAGGACGAGGCGGCGCTCACGACCCTGCGGGCCTGGTTCGCGGCGAAGGGGGCCACCTTCGGCGCCATCCAGGAGAAGCAGACGATGAAGCCGCAGGGGGCGGAGCTCCTGCCGAATCCCCGCGGGACGGCGCCCGGCGTCCTCTGGAACCGGGACGGCCTGGTGGTCGCGCTCCTGCCGGGACCGCCGCACGAGATGCGGGCGATCTTCGAGGCGTCCCTCTTCCCGCTGCTGCGGGCGGCGAGCGGCGAGCACCTTCTGAGCCGCAGGCTGCGCGTCGTGGGCATCGGCGAAGCCGCCATCCAGGAACGGCTCTCGGACCTGATGGCGGGCGAGAATCCGACCGTCGCACCGTACGCCAAGCTCGCGGAGGTCGAGCTGCGCATCTCTGCCCGCGCATCGAGCGACGCCGACGCCGAGGCGCTCGTCGGGCCGATTGCACTCGAGGTGCGGCGCCGGCTGGGGTACCATGTCTATGGAGAAGGCGACCAGATGCTGCACGACGCGTGCGGCGAGGCGCTGCGCAAGGCCAAGCTGACCCTGGCGACCGCGGAGTCGGTCACCGGCGGCCTCGTGGCGGAGCGGCTGACGCGGGTCCCTGGCGCGAGTGTCTACCTGCGCGGTGCTCTGGTCGTGTATTCTCTCGAAGAGAAGCCCCGTCAGCTCGGCATCGATCCGCAGCGGGTGGGCGACGGCGTCTCGGCGCAGCTCGCCCTGGACATGGCGAGGGCCGTGACAGGCAAGCTCTCCGCCGACGTCGGCATCGCCACCTGCGGGTTCGCAGGCCCTGAGGGGCGCGAGGTCGGACTCGCGTACGTCGCGGTGGCGGGCGCGCTCGGCGAGAAAGTCCGGGAACTGCATGCCCATGGCGACCGCCAGGAGATTCGTGAACGCATTGCGCAGGCAGCCCTCACGCTCCTTTGGGAGCAGCTGCCACGGGAGGAGTAGAGCCATTGCCGGAAGTCAATGAGGAAAGCGAGGTCCGCCAGGAGAACCTGGGCGGGTTCGCTGCACTGGGATTGTCGACGCGCGTCCTGAAGGCGATTCAGGAGATGGGCTTCGAGGAGCCCTCGCCCATTCAGGAGCGCACCATCCCCTCGGCCATGCAGGGGCGGGATGTGATCGGTCGGGCACAGACGGGTACAGGCAAGACGGCCGCATTCGGCATCCCCATCGTCGAGCGGCTCGACCGCACGATCGGCGTACAGGCGCTCGTGATCACACCGACGCGTGAACTCGCGCTGCAGGTTTCCGAGGAGATCGCGCGGATCGGCAAGTTCCGCGGCGTGAAGACGCTGCCCGTCTACGGCGGCCAGCCGTACGAGCGCCAGATCCGCGCGCTGCGCATGGGCGTGCCGATCGTCATCGGCACACCCGGCCGCCTGCTCGACCACCTCGGGCGTGGCACACTGAACCTGAGCCGCATACGCACCCTCGTCCTGGACGAGGCGGACGAGATGCTCGACATGGGCTTCATCGAGGACATAGAGAAGATCTTCGCGAGCGCGCCGCAGGAGCGCCAGACGATGCTCTTCTCGGCCACCTTCCCGCCGGAGATCGAGCGGCTTTCCCGCCGCTACCTGCGCGACCCGGTACGCATTGCGATCGCGCCGGAGCAGGTCACGGTCCCCCAGACCGAGCAGGCATTCTACGAGGTCCGCGGCCACGACCGCATCGAGGCGCTGTCGCGCGTGCTCGACATGGAGACCGTGGAGCGCGGGATCATCTTCTGCCGCACGAAGAAGGAGGTCGATGAGCTCTCCGAGGCCCTGCGCGCCCGCGGCTACATGGCCGCCGGCATCCATGGCGACCTCACGCAGCGCGAGCGCGAGCGCGTCCTGGGCCGCTTCCGCCAGGGCGAGGTCGAGCTCCTCGTCGCGACGGATGTCGCGGCGCGCGGCCTCGACATCGAGCACGTCAGCCACGTGATCAACTACGAGATCCCGCAGGACGCCGAAGCCTACGTGCACCGCATCGGGCGCACCGGCAGGGCGGGCCGCTCCGGCGTCGCGATCACTCTGATCGAGCCGAAGGAGTTCCGCCAGCTGCGCGACCTGGAGCGGGGCATCGGCCAGCGCATCCAGCGGCGCGAGTTGCCGTCCCTGGAGGACCTCTGGGACAAGCGGCGCGAGCGCGTGAAGGCGGAATTGCGCGCTGTGCTGCGGTCGGGGCGTTCGCTCGCCCAACTTCGTGAACTCGTTCGCGAGCTTCTCGAGGACGAGGCGGAGATCGACTCGCTCGACGTGGCCGCCGCCGCCCTGCAGCTGCACGTGAACGGCGCGGAGGCCGTGCCGGTCGAAGAGGACTTCGGCGACACCGGCGCCGAGCCGGGCATGGTCCGCCTGTTCATCAACGTGGGGCGCGCCCAGGGCATCGTGCCGGCCGACGTCGTGCGGGCGGTCGCGAACCTCTCCGGCATCGCCGGTAACGTGATCGGCGTGATCGACATCTACGACCGGTTCACGTTCGTCGAGGTGCCGAAGGCCGAGGCGACCCGCGTGATGCACGCGCTGCAGTCGGGACAGATCAAGGGGCGGTCGGTGAACGTCGAGCCGGCGCGCCGCCGCAGCTAGGAATGGACAAGGAAAGGCGGCCGCCCCTTGCGGGCGGCCGCCTTTCCTCCTTTCGGAGGGGGAGTCGTAGCCGTGACGCGCAGGCTGTTCCTGGCCCTTCCCGCGCCGCCCATCCCGCAGGACCTTGAGCGGCGCATCGACGCGGCGATCGCGCCGCTCCCCGGCGCGCGGCGCACCTTGATGGAGGCGCGCCACATCACCCTCGCGTTCCTCGGCGACGTCGAGGAAGAGGCCATCCCCTCGGTCCGGCAGGCGATGCGGGAGGCTGCTCAGGCGGCCGCGCCCATCCCCTATGCGCTCGACCGGCTG
>JAJYTV010000226.1 GCA_021792885.1 Bacillota bacterium | reverse complement strand
GTCCTCCTCTAGAAGACCGGTGAGAAACCGGGGATTGTAAAGAGATTCAGGCGAGACCAGGGGCTGCGGAACAAGGAGTTGAGGACGTGGTGAAGGGCGGCGGCGGCGCTATTGAGGGCCGTAAGCAGGTGGGCGCCGCCCACCCGCATCGCCGCCTGGCCACTGCCCTCGTTGCGGGGGACACTGGCCAGCCGCCTCAGGTTCTGCACCGTGGCGGTCATCAGGGCTTGGATGTTCATCATCTCGAGGCCCAGGCCTTTGGCTCGTCGCATGCCGTGACACTCCTTGGCTTCGGCCCAGGTGCGCTCGATGCGGGTCCTGGCTCGGGCGAGTTCGGGCGGTCTCTCGCGGCCTCTCACATGTCTGGCGGCTTCGGCCGCGTGCACCTTGTCGCGGTGGGTACGGCCGGTTTCGAGGGGGATCAGGCGACGACGCAAGGGGCCGGGAACTGGCGACTTAGCCACTCTATCAGTCGGAACGATCGGCTCCACGCCGCGGCTCAGGACCTGTGCGAGGAACCGAGCCTCGGTGTAGTTGGCGTCCATCAGCAGGAAGCGCAGCAGGAGCTCTTGGCCGAACTGGCCTTGGATCTCGTCGAGCATGTCGATGGCGGCGGTGCGTTCCTGGGCGGAGTAGGCGTGGCTGGCGGTGGTTGCGAGGATGACGCCGGATTTGAGGTCCATGGCGTTGTGCACGAGGTAGCTGAGCGTGGCCCCGGTGTTGCCCTTGCGGAACAGGCGGGCATCCGGATCGGTCTTCGAGCGGTGCGTCTCGTTCGTGAACTTCTCGCCGTGGAAGTTCTCGTCCCCGGCCTTCCGCGGCTCGCTCGCAGCGGGCTCCGCCGCACTGCTGCCGGAGCTCGGCGGCTCCTTTGGATCCGCCGGTCCCTGCGGTGTAGCCTCCGCCGAGTCCTCGCGTACGACCTTGTCGACGAACTCGTCCACCGACTGCTCAGGGGCCACAGCCTCCAGGCTCTTGATCGCCGCCCGGGCCCGCACCTCGGATCCGTCGACGACCACTGCGCTGCCCTTGACCAGCCCCGCGTCGATGCACTGCTGCACGCCGGCGCGCATCACCTCGCGGAACACCGCCTCGCCCCACTGGTGGCGGCGCAGCTTCACGAGCGTCGTCCTGTCCGGCACCTTCTGGTTGAAGTCCAGCCCGCAGAACCAGCGGTATCCCGCGTGCATCTGCAGGTCCTCACACAACCGGCGCTCCGGCAGGTTGAACAGATACCCGAGCAACATCATGCGGAACGCCACCGTCGGATCCACCGACGGCCGACCCCGATTGGCGCTGTAGCACCCTTCCGTCGCCGCGTAGATGGCCTTCAGATCCAATACCGCCCGGATCCGTCGCAGCAGGTGATCCTGCGGCACCAGGTCCTCCAGCTGAATGTACTGGAACATCTGCCCCTGCCCGTCCGACTTCGAGAGCACTACCCCCACCTCGGCCTACACCTTCGACACCCGCCGGCTTTACTCCTTGCTTTCCCACTACCTACCATTAGTTTTTCACCGGTCTTCTAGACGGCGGGGCGCATGGCCACCGCCTCGATCTCCACAAGCTGGTCCTGGTAGCCGAGAAAGCTGACCCCGAGCAAGGTGCTTGGCGCGGGGTGCGCCTGGAAGAACGCCTCCACGACACGCCAGGCCTCGATCAGATCGCGGCGCTCCTGGGCGGCCACGTAGACGGTCGTCTTCAAGACGTCCGCGAGGCCGCAGCCGGCCTCGGCGAGGGCCCGCTCGAGGTTCTCGCAGGCCCGCTGCATCTGAGCGGGGATGTCCCGGGGGGCCACGACGGCGCCTTGCTCGTCCAGCGGACACGCACCCGCCGTAAAGATGAGCCCCGTCCCCTCCGCGACGGCGGCGTACGCATACGGTGCGCCCGGATAGAGAACGCCCGGCCCTACCAGCGAAACAGCCATCCGCGTCACGCTCCTCCGCGGGACATCCAGAATCGCTCCGCAACCTCGGTATAGCACGAAGCCACGATCCTGGGGAGCGGGCGTCTCAGGCCAAAAGACCTGCGCGTGGTCTCCCCGCCACGCAGGTCTTTGGGCGGCTCTCTTCAAGAAAGTGGAGACCAGGGGTCTGGCTTCAGACCCTCCCCGTGCCCCCTTGCGCCAGGATCGCGTCCTCGTAGGCCCCCGGGTCGAAGCCGACCACCACCCGGTCGCCGAACTGGGTGACCGGCACCGTGCGGGCGTCCGTGAGCCGGCGCATTTCCCGCATGTACCGGCTGCTCGTGAGGATGTTCCGCTCCTCCCACTTGACTCCTCTCGCCGAGAGGAAGCGCCGCGCCTGGGCGCAGTGAGGTCAGAGCGGAACGACGTACATGATGACGGACATCTCCAAACCGGCCTCCGTTCCTTTCAATCTGCACAAATCCACTCACGTCTGAGCAAACCTGCGCATCTCTCGATTCCTGCTTCTCCGGACACTGCCCGTGCCACCTGAGTCTCAGGCGACGTCGGGTCTTACACGTCCTCCACAGGCGTTTAGGGTGTCCGGGGAACTCCCGGCCACCAGGTGTGCCAAGTTGCGAGCAGCGTTCAGATCCCGGTCTAGGACCATCCCGCACTCTGCACACCGGTACGCGCGTTCGGAGAGGTCCAACTCGTCCTTGACGGCTCCACACGCGCTGCACGTCTTGGACGACGCGAAGAACCTGGGAGCCACCACGAGGTGCGAGCCGTACCACTCCGTCTTGTATGCCAGCATCCGCCGGAACTCCGACCAGCCAGCATCCGAGATGTGCCGAGCCAGATGCCGGTTACGCACCATGCCCCGCACGTTCAGATCCTCGACCACGATCACCGACTTGGTTTTCGCCAGTGCCGTGGTCGCCTGGTGCAGGAAGTCTTGCCGCTGGTTCCTGATCCGCCGGTGCAGGCGCGCGAGCCGCATCGCCGACTTGCGCCGGTTGTGGGAGCCCCGCTGCTTGCGGCTGTGCGCCTTGGACACCCGCTGCAGGCGGCGCAGCGAGCGATCCAGCGCCTTAGGCGATTCGAGCACGGTCCCGTCCGACAGCACCGCGAAGGACGAGAGGCCGAGGTCGACGCCGACGACCGGCCCCGCCACCGGCACGGGATCCGGCCGCTCCCGCTCGACGGTCAGGGATACGTACCAGCGATCCGCCTCGCGGCTGATGCTCGCCGAGAGGATCCGGCCCCGAAACTTGTCGGTCGCCCGCCCGCGCCAGAAGTTGCCGAAGGCACGGTCCAGGTCGCGCAGCGACTCCTGTGGCGAACACTTCGAGACCTCGACCCACCACGGGGCGTTCCCTCGCTTGAAGATGTTCCACAGGCGATGGAGTTCGGCTCCGTGCGGCACGCTTTCTTGGTGTTCAAGCCGCTCCTTGCAGAGCGCGAGGCCCCAGTTGAAGGCGAACCGTGCCGTGCCGGCGTGCTTCGCAAGCAGGACGCGCTGGGATGCCGTCGGGTCCAGCTCGTAGCGGTAGGCTTGGTGGACCAGCATCCGGCTCCCTCCTTCGCGCTGGCGGCCCTGTCTTTGGGATCTATCTAAACTGGATGGCTTTACCGAGACGTGGACAGGTTTCAGTGAACTGTTACGAGCCCCCGAGGGCGTTCACCGAGCTGTTATTTCGTGCCATCGCAGCCAAGTCCCTATGTCCATTTGTACCGATCGATCGCAGCCAGGCCCTCCGGGCAGGCTGCGTCCGCACCGGGGCATCGCGCTCAGAGACCGGTCAGGAAAGGGTTCTCCAGGCGCTCGCGGCCGATCGTCGTCCCGGGACCGTGGCCCGGATGCACCCTCGTCTCGTCCGGGAGTTCCAAGAGGCGGGCCAGGGAACGGTAGAGCGTCTCCGTGTCCCCGCCTTCCAGGTCCGTACGGCCGATCGAGTCGTAGAAGAGGCAGTCGCCGGCGAAGGCGCCTTGGAGGCATGCGTGGCTATGGGCCTCGTCTGCGCCTTGGCGGTGATCTTCTCCAGTGCTGTCACCAGCCCAGCAGGGTTCCGCGTGAGCCTTGCGCCGTACTCGTCGGCGTTATACTCATCATCCCTGCTGATGCCAAGCTGTACGAAGGTCGCACCCAAGGGCACCAGTATGATGGCCAACAGGGCAAGGGGGGACCCACCGTTCCTGTTTTTCCCTCCGCCTCCGAAGATCATAGAAAGCATCGCGATTTGCCCTATGTA
>JAJYTV010000225.1 GCA_021792885.1 Bacillota bacterium | reverse complement strand
CGTCGACCGTAGCTGATCTGGATCCGCTCGCCACGGTGTCGGCGTAGTACGCGCCCTGCTCGATCTTCAGGCTCTGGTTCTTGTCACGCTTCTTCCACGCGGCGATGGAGCTGCGGAATCCCGCGTTGTCGAGCAGGCTCGGCACTGTCAGGGACGCCAGATTCCCACTCGGCAATGCCTTCGCGAACTCGATTGCCGTCGGGTTCGGCGACGGCGGAGTGAGGATTCGACCGCCGACAAGGACGATCGCAGCTCCGATGACGGCCGCAATGATTGCAGTCAGGACTCTTCCCATTCAATCCCGTTCCTCTCTTCATTGAGATTCCTGGATCATCGCGGGCGGCCACCCCTTCCCGCTCAGACAGGCGTTTTGCGTCTCCGGGGAACTCCCGGCGACGGGCGCTAGGCTGCCAGGTTCTCCAGATTCCTCGCTGCGTTCAGGTCCCGATCCAACACGGCCCCGCATGCGTCGCAGTAGTAGATCCGCTCCGAGAGCGCGAGATGCTCCTTCACCGCGCCGCAGATACTGCACGTTTTCGAAGACGCGAAGAACCTCGGCGCCACGAGGAGTCGCGAGCCGTACCAGATCGTCTTGTACGCGAGCATCCGCCGGAACTCCGACCAGCCTGCGTCCGCGATGTGCCGAGAGAGATGCCGATTGCGGAGCATACCCCGCACATTGAGGTCCTCGACCACGATCACCGACTTGGTTCTTGCCAGTTCCGTGGTCGCTTTGTGCAGGAAATCGCGCCGCTGATTGCGGATCCGCCGGTGCAGGCGTGCGAGTCGCATCGCCGACTTGCGTCGGTTGTTGGAGCCCTTGCGTTTGCGGCTATGCGCCTTGGATGTTCGCTGAAGACGCCGCAGGGACCGCTCCAGCGCCCGTGGCGACTGCAACGCGGTCCCGTCCGACAATACCGCGAACGACGAGAGTCCGAGGTCGATGCCGACGACCGGCCCCGCCACTGGCACGGGATTCGGCCTCTCCCGCTCGACTGTTAGGGAGACGTACCAGCGATCCGCTTCACGCACGATGCTTGCGGAGAGGACCCTGCCCCGGAATTTGTCCGTGGACTCCTTGGTACGGACCGCCCCCAGCCGTGGCAGGACGATGTGCCGCGGCAGGACGTGGATGCTCCCGGTGAGTCGGAAGCCGTCGTGCCCCCCTCTCTTCTTAAAGTGCGGAAAACCCGTCGGTCGGCCTTCCCTGCGCCCGCGCCAGAAGTTCCTGAAAGCACGGTCCAGGTCGCGGAGCGCCTCCTGCGGAACGCACTTCGAGACCTCTACCCACCAGGGAGCGTTCTTGCGCTTGAAGACGTTCCAAAGGCGATGCAGTTCCGCGGCGTGCGGAACGGGCTCCTTGCGTTCGAGCCGCTCCTTGCAGAGCGCGAGACCCCAGTTGAAAGCGAAGCGTGCCGTTCCCGCGTGCTTCGCAAGCAGGACGCGCTGGCCGGCGTTCGGGTCCAGTTCATAGCGATACGCCTGGTGGATAAGCACCGTGCCCCCCTCCGGTTCTGGACTCTTACCTGTTGCTACCCCTCCAAAGATAGAGTCGTTACTCCTTCTCGACGGCGCGCACGCCGTACACGATCCGGAAAGGACACAAGACCAGGTAGATGTAGGTGACGGTGGAGATTGGGCTCACACCCGCGTAGAAGAAGATCCGCACACCGAACGCCGAGAGGAAGAGGACACTTAGAAGGAGGGCAGCAAGAACCGCCAGCGCATATCACGCTTCCCCCGCCCGCAAAATGAAGGAGGCGAGAGCCTACCCTCGCCTCCTCCCCTCGGTGCTATGCCTTCGGTGGCTCAGAATCGAGGATCCACGCGAAGTCCGCGTCAGGCACATCCCCGTCGAGTTCTTCAGGAGGCACCTCGGATTCGACCGGCTCCGGATCGTCCTCGATGTCTGGCGGGTCCGGCTCTTCCTCCGGCCTGATCGTGAACTGTGGAGCGGCAGGAGGCCGGCTCGGACCTGCCGGCGTCTCCGGCGTCAGGCGGAAGACTGGAGCAGCAGCCGCCACATCAGCGACCGGATTCAGATTCTCGTCCTGACTCTCGTCACTGGGCATCGTTACGCTCCACTCGGCGTTGTCCTGATCCAGGGCGAACAGGCCCTCGGCCGCGAAGGCCTCGACCTCCTCGGGGCGGGTGGTGATGAACGGGTAGAGCGCAGGGGTGGCCTCCACCTGCACGAAGGCTCGCTCCTCACCGGCTACCACGATCCCCTGCCCCGGCCGAGCCGAGAAGATCATCCTTGTCTCGGCGTCGGTCAGGCGGTACTCGCGCTGGATCAGTTCGAGGTCGCTCTGCTTGTCATTGCGCAGCAGGAACGTGATGCCCGTGTTGGTAAGGCAGACGCGAGCCTCGGCTTCACCTTCCACCTTGACGCCCGTCGCCGGGTCGCCCAGGAGGTCTGTGATGCCCTGAGTCATCAGGGCCACGCGACCGCCGAGCTTGCCCGCCATGCGGTAGAGCTGGCTGACGAAGCGCGCGGTGTCCTCGCGGCCGAACATGATGTGGGCCTCGTCGACCGCCACCAGCACGGTGCGCTTCGCCATCGCAAGACGCCAGCGGATGAACTCCGAGATCATCGCGTAGGCAACAGCCTGCAGGTACTTGCCGTTCTGCCCCTGCGCCAGGCTGTGGACGTTGAACACCACGAGGCGCTTGCCCATGTCGAGGTTGGTCTCGCCCGAGAACATATCCAGCGTGCCATGGACGAACGGTCGCAGCTTCAAGACCAGCGACTCGAGCCCTGGCGTCGCTTCGATGTGTCGCAGGGCGTCCTGCAGTGTCGGGGACCGCTTCGCCTTCGGCACGGCCGTCAGGGTGGTCCGGTCGACGATGCTCTGCCAGTCGTCGGTCATGCCGAACTCCGCGTACATCTCGCCGAGGGGCGTCTCCAGCAGGGAGCGCTCCTCGGAGGGCATCCGGTCGTCCGGGTAAGCCATCATCTCGAACAGGCTCTGCAGGAAGCTGATCTTCGCCGTCACCGGCCGCCGCATGTCATCGTCCAGCCGCTTGAGGTCGAAGGGCAGAAGGATCTCGCACGGGTTGATCCGGTCGTCGGATCCGGCGCCGAACCGCGCATAGGTGCCGTCAAGGAGCTGCGTCCAGCGCTTGTAGTCGATCGCGGGACTCGGGTCGAGCACCATCACGTCCTGGTCCTGCGAGAACAGGGCCTGGGTGGCCAGTACCTTCATCACGAAGGACTTGCCACTGCGGGTCTTCGCAACGATCAGAAGGTGTGCGGGACTGTAGCGCTTCGGGTCGATGATGACCGCATTGCCGGTGGAGAGGTTCTGCCCCCACATCTCGCCCTTCTCATGCAGCAGCTCACCGGAGGTGAACGGGAAGGTCGTCGAGAGAGGCAAGGTCGGGATCGGGCGGACGCGGCGCAACACCGCGTTGCCGAGCGGCATCGTGGTACGGAACGCGGCGGGCTCTTCGAGCCACGTCTCCCTCAAGAGGAGCGAGTAGCCAGCCGCATCCTGCTTCAGGAGGTTCACCGCGTCCCGCAGATCCTCTGGGGTGTCCGCAGTGAGCGTGACCATCAGGGTGACGTCGAACATGCGCTGCGTTCCACGCCCGAGCTCGTAGCGCAGGATCTCGGCGTCCTCCTGGCCGACCTCCGTCTGGATGTCGGCACGCAGGCCGCGCTTGGCCTGCCAGCGGGTGTTCGTGTCGAGGTCGATCAGCTTGCGCTGGATCTCCGCGACCGCCTTGGCCGACGAGATTGGCTCGACGAAGAAGCTCACCCTCCGGCGCACATTGCCGTGCGTGAAGTGGAGCAGCCTCTCAAGCCAACCGTTCATCGCCCGCTCCGGGTAGGCCACGACCATCAGGCTGGCGGAGTGCGCACCCCCGAGTTCCAGATGTCCAGGGTGTTCCACAACCGCCGGAGGCGAGATCACATCAGCCAGACTGACCGCGTTGCGGCTCAGTACGTCTGTCTCTTCGGGAGCCACGTTCAGGTGCAGATCGCCCGGCTTCTTCCGGCCGAACTGGATCTTGATCTGCGGTGCCGCGGACTTGCGCTGCTTGGTGTCCGCCCCGCGCCGCAGGAAGGCGTTGATGCCTCCCATGACGTCCGGGAGACTGACCTGCGGCTGACCGTAGCACACCTGCAGGATGGCGCCGATGCGTTCAGGCGAGCACGTCTTAGCCTTGAAGCCGT
>JAJYTV010000224.1 GCA_021792885.1 Bacillota bacterium | reverse complement strand
CTACCTGCTGCGCCATGGCCAGACCGGTCTCTCCGTGGCGTTCGACATGCCGACGTTGATGGGACTGGACTCCGACGACCCGCGCGCGCTCGGAGAGGTCGGGCGTGAGGGCGTCGCGATCGACTCACTCGCCGACATGGAGCGCCTGTTCGAGGGAATACCACTGGGCGAAGTCTCGACCTCGATGACGATCAGCGGACCGTCGATCGTCCAGCTTGCGATGCTGCTCGTGGTCGCGGAGCGGCAGGGAGTCCCCTGGGAGAATGTCCGCGGTACGCTGCAGGCCGATATCCTCAAGGAGTACATCGCGCAGAAGGAATGGATCTTTCCGCCGAAACCGTCGATGCGAATCATCGTGGACATGATGGAGTTCGCGGCGAACAAGGTGCCGAACTGGAACACGATCTCGATCTCCGGGTACCACATTCGCGAAGCCGGCTCGACGGCCGTGCAGGAACTGGCGTTCACGCTCGCGGACGGCTTTGCCTTCGTCGAGGCTGGCATCGAGCGTGGCCTCGACGTTGATGTCTTTGCACCCCGCCTGTCATTCTTCTTCAACTCACACTCGAACTTTTTCGAGGAGATCGCGAAGTTCCGCGCCGCGCGGCGCATCTGGGCCAAGCGCATGCGATACAAGTACGGAGCGAAGAACCCCAGGTCCTGGATGCTGCGCTTCCACACCCAGACGGCCGGCTGCTCGCTGACGGCGCAGCAGCCCGAGGTCAACATCGTACGCACGGCATTCGAGGCCCTTGCAGGCGTACTCGGCGGAACACAGTCACTGCACACGAACTCCATGGACGAGGTTCTTTCGCTGCCGACGGAGAAGGCGGCGAAGATTGCCTTGCGAACGCAGCAGGTGATTGCCTACGAGACCGGTGTCGTCGACACGGCGGATCCCCTGGCGGGATCGTACTACGTAGAGAACCTCACCGACCGCATGGAGGCGGGAGCGGAAGACTACTTCCAGCGGATCGAGGAGATGGGTGGCGTCCTTGCCGGCATCGAGGATGGGTTCTTCCAGCGGGAGATTGCAGATGCGGCGTACCGCTTCCAGCAGGAGGTGGACCGCAAGGAGCGCCTGATCATCGGCGTCAACGCCTTCCTGGAAGAGGAGACCGAGTCTATCCCTGTACTGCGGATCGACCCGGATGTGGAGCGCGTGCAACGCGAAAGCCTGCAGGCCGTCCGTGCGCACCGCGACCAAGCCGCCGTGGACACGGCGCTCGATGCGGTGCGCAATGCGGCGGCGAACGGCCGCAACCTCATGGAGCCGATCCTCGACGCTGTGCGGGTCTACGCGACCGAGGGAGAGATCATTGGTGCAATGCGCGCCGTGTTTGGCACGTACCGAGAGGTCTCGGTCTTCTGAGATTCGGCCGAACACCGCCGCAAACAGTGGTGTCGTCCATGGAACACAGACGCCCGGCCGGCCCGGCCGGGCGTCTCCCTTGCCGTGGCGCGATCCCAGGAATAGATATCTCCTCTTCGTGACGATCCCCGCCTCCCACCCGGGCGGCGCGGGCGGAGGCTGGCCTGCGCGCTCTTTGGCGAGCGTCCTTTGGGGGCTCTTGCACGGCGGGGTTGCAGTCGGTCTGCACGCCGCGCTCGGCATCGTGCTCGGGGTGTGGTCCGCCGTGCTCTTGCTTCGGCTGCGCGTTGCGGGCAGGCGCGGCGCCTGGATCGTGCTCGGCTGGGTCGGGGTGTGGGCGGCAGGAGCGAACGGTGCGAGCTTCCTCGATTTCGGCATGGACCTCAGTTCGGCGCTGATGGCGCTCGGGTTCGCCATGGCGCTCTTGTCGTACGGCATGCTCATGCGCGCGGACTGAAAGGGGGGCTGACCTTGGAGCCGGAGCTTCGGCGCCAGGAGATCCTCGCCGCGGCGTTCCGCCAGCTGGCAGTACGCGGCTTCGAGGGCCTGCGGGTGCGCTCGATCGCCCAGGACGCAGGCATCCACCACGCCACCTTGCTGCATTACTTCCCGACCAAGGAGGCGCTCATCGAGGGCTTCATCGAGGAACTTGCGGCCCGCTTCCGCTCAGGATCCGCGCCGCCCAGCGAGGTGCGGGCGGACCCGCTGGAGGCGCTGCGTTGGGAGTTCACGGACGCGCGCAGACGCCTGCGGCGTGAGCCCGAGGCGATCGCCGTCACGGTCGAGCTGATGCTGCGCGCGCGGCGCGACCCGCTCGTCGCGGGTCTGCTCGCGCGCATGTTCGGCGGCTGGCGCCGCCAGCTCGAGGGCATCGTCCGCCGCGGCATCGGGACGGGCGCCTTCCGGGCGGACCTCGACGCGGGTGCCGTGGCGGACGCGCTGATTGCCGAGGTGCAGGGGATGTCGCTACTCTGGCTTGCCGGGACGCCCCTCGAGCGGATCGACGCCCTCGCCGCGATCGGAGGACGAACACTCGAGGAGCTCTTGCGGCCATGACGGCGCACAAGGCGGAGGGAGACCGGGCGGATGCCCGGTCTCCCTTTGCATCGGCGGCTAGGGCGCGACGCTCGGCGCGTTGGACTCTTCCTCGCGGTGCGCCGCGGTGAAGAGCGCCTGGCCGGCGCTGCAGGCGACGCCCGCGATGAGGCCCGCGAAGATCGCGGCGAGCAGAGGCAAGGCGATGCCCGCGGCGGCGCCGATCCCGACCACCTGACCCAAAAGGTGCGCGAGCGGGACGATCGGGACGCTCGCGGCCGAGACGATGAACCAAAGAAGCCAGGCCAGCAGCGCGCCGAGGCCTCCCCACCAGAAGGAGCCCTTGCGCGGGGCGAAGCGGCCGGCGGCGAGTCCCGCGAGCAGCGGGGCGTAGCCGCCCAGCAGCAGCGCGAGTAGCCATGCGAGGATTCCCGAGACGACGAGGGTCCAAAGGCGGTTTCCCTGCATGCTTCGCCCTCCTTACGGCTGGTAGACCGACGTGTCCTTGGGCTGGGGCGACTGCTCGAAGACGAACGGCTGGTAGCGGTAGTTGAGCCAGTAGGGCAGAAGGTCCGCGTAGTGCGGCGAGAGCGGGTTCTCGGACTGCCCGCCGGGATAGATCGCGACGGAGTTCGAGAAGCTGCCGAGGTCGACGATCATGCGCCAGCTGGGGCCGTTCGTGGCGGTGAGGCCCGGCGTCGCGGCGTCGGGCGTGTCGAAGTCGCCGCCGGACGGGTAGGGCCCGCGCGAGAGGGCGGAGAGCCCCGAGAGAGAGTTGAAGATGCGCGAGTGGATCCTGCCCCACGTCCAGCGGGCCGGGTTCGGACCGAGCGTGTGGAGGAGCTCATGCAGCGCGCCGGAGAGCGCCTGCTGCATGAGCTGGGTGGTCGTCCGGTGCACGCCGGTCAGGGGATCCGCCAGGAACGGCGAGGAGACGTTGTGCAGCGTCCAGTGCTGGAGGTTCTCGAGCAGCGGCGTGAAGCTCGGCGTGAGTCTGAGGTCCCGGTCCACCTTCGTCGGCACCTTGGCGTACTTCCACCACGGTCCGAACGTGTCCTGGACGTACTGCGACCAGAACGTGTAGTAGATCGTGGCCTGCACGGAGTTCTTCTCCATCGTGCCGGGCCAACGCGCCATCTTGGCGACGGCGGCTCCCTCGGGCCCGCTCAGGTGGAGCGCCTGCCCGGCCTGTGCGATCAGGGGCGCGATGTGTGCCGCGAGGTAGTCCTGGTTGTCTGACTGCAGCTGCTCCATCTTCGCGACGGTGAAGGGCTGGTTCGCTTTGTTCGAGAGGAAGTTGTAGATCGTGTTCGCGCGGGCGCCATCCGAGAAGTCGTTCCAGGCGGTGCCGATGTAGTAGGGGTAGCTCGGCGCGACGGGGCGCTGGTTCGCGGAGAGCACGAAGTGCGACGGCGGGTTGTAGACGTGCGGCACCTGGCTGGGTGGGATGCGCCCGATCCACTCGGCGCCGCCGGTGCCGTTCATCGGCAGGGCGGGGTTGACGCCCTTCGGAAAGATCGGGTAGAAGCCGGGCGCGATGATCCCGATGTCGCCCTGCTTGTCTGCGAACGCGAAGTTGTGCGGGGGGTTGTTCCAGTAGGGCTGCAGGGCCGCGATGAACTGCTGCATGCTCTGCGCCCGATCGACCTTGAGCAGTGCGGTGACGTCCTGCGAGGCGTACTGCCCCGTCCAGTCCATCGCCACGGTCTGCTTGTCCATGGTCAGGATCGGCCCGTTGTTCGTCCATGGCACGGTCAGCGTCACGGGCGAGGAGCCCTTCACC
>JAJYTV010000223.1 GCA_021792885.1 Bacillota bacterium | reverse complement strand
GGTCGTCCGCGATGCGCGCGTCCTTCGCTGCGTGCTCCGCCGTGAGAAAGCGCCCGTAGACCCCCCTGAGCATCGCCTGGGCGTGGGTCTCGAGGACGCGCGACGACGCCGCGGAATGGCGCAGCGCGTCGAGCAGCAGCTCGCCGTCGATGCCGAGCGCCGCCCCGAGCCCGAGCCCCTCCGCAAGTCCCGCGACGTTCACGTTCATCACGAGGTTGACGATCGCCTTGACCTTCCCGGCTTCCCCCGCCCGGCCGACGTAGCGCACCTCGCTGCCGATCGCCGAGAGCAGCGGCTGCGCGCGGCGCAGGGCCCCCTCCCTGCCGGCGGCCAGCACGTAGAGGCCGCCCGAGCGGGCGTGCGGCACCGTTCCGAGAAGGCACGCCTCGAGGCTCTCGCTCCCGGCCGCGAGCGCGCGTCGCTCCATCTCGACGTGCGTCTCGGGCGAGACGGTCGCCGTGTTGACGAAGAGCCGGCCGGGCCCGCCCGCGAGGAGGCTCGTCTCCGAGGCGGCGTAGATCTCCTCCATCGCGCGCTCGTCGCTTACGGCCGTCAGCACGGTCTGCGAGAGCGCCGCGACCTTGGCGGGAGAGTCGGCAGCCGCGGTCGAGAGCTCCGCCGCGAGCTCCTGTGTCACCTTCGGACTCGCGTCGTAGACGGCCGCGACCCGAAAGCCCCTGTCCTTCAGCCGGCGGGCGATGTTCCCGCCCATCCGTCCGAGGCCGACGACGCCCACCGCGTCCCGAAGCATCCGGGCACCTCCCCTGGGGATGCGGCCCCACGCGGGACCTACTCCTCCCCCATGTCCTTCAGGATCTGTGCGCGCACGCGCAAAAGCTGCGCCGCAATCCGCTCCTCGCTGCCCGAAAAGCGCTGGCGCGGCACCGGCACGGAGATGGCGGCGAGGCGCCCAAACGCGTCGCGCACGGCGCACCCGACGCCGCAGATGCCGAGCGTGTGCTCCTCTCGGTCGTAGGCGATGTGCGTGCGGCGCACCGCGGCGAGTTCCCGCAAGAGGGCCTCGCGCGGCCGCCAGACGATCTGGCTGCACGACGGCAGCTCCGACGGGACGAGCCGCTCGACCTCCTCGAGCGGCAGCTCCGAAAGGAGCGCCTTGCCGTTCGCCGTGCAGTAGGTCGGGAAGTAGGTGCCGACGGCCGATGCCGCCTGCAGCCTGCGCGGCACCAGCACCTGGTCGACGAACAGCACCCGGTCCGCCTCGAGGATCGCGAGGTCGACCGTCTCGCCGAGGGCGCGCGAGAGCTCCTCCAGGTAGGGGTGGAGCGTCTGCCGGATGCTCTTCAGGCTCGCCGCCGCGAGCCGGTAGAGGCCGGGGCCGAGGCCGGCGCGCCCCTGGGGCGACGCACTCGCCACGAGCCGCTCCTGCTGCAGCGCCGCGACGATGCGGTGGACCGTGGATCTCGGCAGGCCGAGCCGCTCGGAGAGCCGCCGGATGCTGAGTCCATCCGGTTCCGCTTCCAGCGCGCGCAGGATCTCCGCCGCCTTGGCGATCACCTGCACGCCGGTGACTGGGCCGTCGATGCGCGCTCTGGCCACTCGAAGGTCTCCTCCTCCGATCCTGCGGCGGCGGCCTCGGGCCACCGCCTCGCCCATCCACGGGCTCGGCGGGGCGAGCGGCCCGGGAAGTCCCCGGACAGATCGCCCCGCCGCCCAGCGGCTTCCCCTAGCCGGCGGTGTAGCCGCCGTCCACGTAGAGGACCTGCCCCGTGCAGAAGTCCGACGCCCGCGAGACGAGGTAGAGGAGCGCGCCCGCGAAGTCCTCGGGCTCCGCGAGGCGCCCGAGCGGGATGCGGCTCAGCATCGCCTGGCGCGTCACGGCGCCGGGCCCCTCCTCGGCGTACATCCATGCCGTGAGGTCCGAGCGGAAGACGGTCGGCGCGATCGCGTTGACGTTGATCCCCTGCGGGCCCCACTCGGTCGCGAGCGTCTTGGCGAGCAGGTCGACCGCCGCCTTCGAAGGGCAGTAGGCGGCGTAGCCGGCCGGGTGGCCGAGCCGCCCCCGCGTCGACGAGAGGAGGACGATCTTGCCGCCGCCGCCCTGGCGCAGGAACTGCCGTCCGGCCGCGCGGCATGCGAGCCACGGTCCCTTGACGTTCGCGGACATCACCGCGTCCCAGTCCTCGACGGGCTGCTCGACGGTCGGCGCGACCTTGTTGAGGCCAGACGCGACGACGAGGATGTCAAGGCGCCCGTACGCTTTGGCGGCGGCCGAGACCATCGCCCCTGCGTCGTCGTCCGATTCCGGCCGGCGCGCCACGACCTCCACCGCGGCGCCGCGCGAGCGCAGGCTCTTCGCGAGTTCCTCGAGCTTCTCCCGGTTCGCGCCCGTCAGGGTGAGCCTCGCGCCGCCCGCGGCGAGCGCGCGGGCCGCCATCTGGCCGAAGGCTCCAGTGGCGCCGACGACGAGCGCGGAGCGGCCCGAGACGTCGAAGAGAGCCGAGGGGTGCGAGACCCCGTCCCACGCGAGCTGCGCGCTCACTTCGCCTGCCCCCCGGGCACCGGCATGATCACGAGCATGCTCGCCGGCAGGTTGGTGCGGTTCTCGATCGAGCGCATCTCTCCGGGGCCGATGTAGATCGAGTCGAGCGGCCCGAGCGTCGTCTCCGCGTCGTCCATGACGACGGTGATCTCACCGGAGACCACGACGTAAACCTTCTCGAGCGGGCCGGCGTCGCGCTCGGCGCCGCCGGCGGGCAGGAAGTGCGAGAGCCCGACCGTAAAGTTCTGGACGGGGCTCGCATCCCCGCCCTGCAGGCGCAGCGGCGTGCACGCGAAGTGCTTCGTCACCGGATACGGCTTGGCGTCCTTCAGGCGCGTGACCTTCATCAGCGTGCACTCCCCTGTTCGATGCGGAAGTCTCCGTGCGGGTCGAGCATGGCCACGAGCCGGATGATACAGCCGTCCCCGCCCACCCAGCGCCAGGGGAAGGCGGCGATCGTGACGCGCTTGCCGGTGACGAGGTCGATGTCGCCGCCGACGTTCTCGATGCCGACGATGCCGCTCCCCAAGAGCTGGCGGTGGCAGGGCTCCCAGTCCGGGAAGTCCGCGCTCGCCTCGCGGCCGGTCATCTCCTTGTACTCCTTCAGGGTGCTCGGCACGAGCGGACCGTTCGGCTGCGGCCCGATCGCGGTCCCGAGCGGGTGGTCGAGCGCCTGGTTGTCGACGCCGACGCCCTTCACGCCGCGCTCCCTGAGCCAGATGCCCGCTTCCTTGTAGAGGCCGGGCGACTCGACGAAGTACTTGCGGTTGTCGCCGTAGTACTTGTGCCAGCCGGTGTTGATGATCACGAAGTCGCCGGACTGGATCTCCGGGCGCGCACGCTCGAGGTCCTCCGGCGTGATCACTTCCCACTTGCCCTTGGGGATGGAGACGACGACGCCGGTGCCGAAGCACGACTCGAGCGGGATCTCGTCGACGAACGGGGTCCCCTCGATCACGTGCGCCGGCGCGTCCATGTGGGTCGTGCAGTGCATGAAGGTCGTGATCTGCTGCGAGAGCACGCCGGACTTCGCGTGGTAGTGGAAGCGCTCGATCTTGATGTCCGGGAAGTAGGGCCAGAGCGGCGCGCCCGCGCCCCAGGGGTGGCTCAGACTGTAGAACTCGAGTCCAGTACCCTTCGCCATCTGCGGTTCCTCCTTTGCGGTCTCCGCTACTTCCAGGCGAACTCCGTGAAGCGCCCGTCCTTGAGGTAGCCCGCGTGCTCGTACAGGTCGAACTGCGGCGGCGAGGCGCAGCCGGTGCAGATGAACGTCTCGGTCGCGTCCGGCCAGGCGGCGGTGCCGTGGCGCACGAGCGCCGGGGCGTAGAGGATGTCGCCCGCCTGCGTGTCGACCCAGCGGCTCTCGAGGTAGCACGCGCCGCGCCCGGCCGCCACGAAGACGCAGTCCTCCGAGACCGGGTGGACGTGCGGGCGGAACGCGACGCCCGGCTCGTGGAAGGCGATGTGCTGCGCGACGAGGCGCGTGCCGCCGCCGGGCCAGAGCACGAAGCGCATCAGCCCGCCGTTCTGGGTGTAGTGGGCGCCGCGGTACATGTTGAAGACGCCGCCCTCGCGCGAGACGCGCTCGGGGCCCTTCTGCTCCCCGCGCTCAGCCCCGCCAAGCTCGTTCTCCTGCATGAGGCACTCGCTCGGGATGTTGCCGGGCCTTGCGGCGAGCATCGCCTCGTCGATCGCGGCGCGG
>JAJYTV010000222.1 GCA_021792885.1 Bacillota bacterium | reverse complement strand
GCGGCGGTCGATCAGGGCATGCAGCGTCAGATCCATGCGTCCTGGCCCGCGTGGTGGCCGAGCGGGCCCTGGCCTCCGCCGTAGCCCGGCGCGTGGCGGATCGCCGCTTGGACGTAGCGGATCGCGCGCTCGACCGCGTCCCGGAGACCAAGCCCCTGCCCGAGACCCGTCGCCGCCGCCGCCGAGAGCGTGCACCCGGTGCCATGCGTGTGCGGCGTGTCGACGCGCAGGCCGCGGAAGACGTGGAAGGACTCCCCGTCGTAGAGGAGATCCTCGATCTCCTCGCCGGTCCCGTGCCCTCCCTTGAGCAGAACAGCTCCTGCGCCCATATCGAGAATCCGGCGGGCTGCATCCTCCCGCTCTCTTCGGCTGCGCACCGAGGCCTTGACCAGTGCTTCGGCCTCGGGGAGGTTCGGCGTGACGAGCGTCGCGAGCGGCAGGAGTTCCTCCCGCAAGGCCGCCTCGGCATCGGGCGCGAGCAGGCGGCCCCCTCCCTTCGCCCGCATCACCGGGTCGACAACGAGCGGCAGCCCTGGGTAGCGGGCGAGAGCCCGCGCCGTCTCGCGCACGATGGCGCTGCTCCCGAGCATGCCGCACTTGGCCGCGTCGATGCCGAGGTCTTCGGCAACCGCCCCGATCTGTCGCGCAACCGCTTCGGCCGGCAGTTCCCAGATGCCGTGCACGCCCCTCGTGTTCTGCGCGGTGACCGCGGTGACCGCGGCCATGCCGTAGCCGCCCAGACGCTCGATCGTCTTCAGGTCCGCCTCGATGCCCGCACCGCCGCCCGAGTCGCTCCCCGCGACGGTGAGGACCTTCGCGTACTTCACAGCCCCTTCTCGATTGCCCGGCCGAAGGCGGCCCAGAACGGATCGACGCGCGGGTGGACGAGCGGCTGGTCCGGGCCCGCCCCGGCACGCACCATGCCACGCTCCTCCGGCACGATCTCGCCGATCACGCTCGCCTCGATGCCGGCCTCGCCCAATGCCATGACCACCGCGTCCACGCGGTGCGGGCGGACCGTCGCGAGCAGCGTTCCCTCGGAGATCGCGGCGAGGGGATCGATCCCGACCGTCCGGCAGACCGCCTCGACCTCGGGACGTACGATGACCGCCCGCTCGTCGAGCCGTACACCGACGCCCGAAGCCTGGGCGATCTCGAACACCCCGCCGAGCACGCCGCACTCGGTCGCGTCGTGCATCGCCGTCACACCGTTGTCGCGCACTCCGACCGATGCTGCCACGAGGGCGTCCTGGACGACGCTCATCTGGTAGAAGAGCCCCTCGGCCGCTTGGGCGAGTTCGGGGCCGATGCGCTCCGCGAGCGCTTGCGGGAAGGTCACTCCGAAAAGGCCCGTCGCTTCGATGGCAGCTCCCTTGGTGCAAAGGAGCGCGTCGCCGGGGCGCGCCATCTCCGGCGTCACGTAGCGATCCTCGTCCCCTACGGCGATCACCGTGGCCCCGCCGACCATCGGGTAGCCGCAGCCCTCGTAGCGCGCGGTGTGTCCGGAGATCACGGCGATGCCGAGCTCCGCGCAGGTCGCGTGCATGCCGTCCCAGAGCTCGACGAGTTCCTCCTCCTTGATCTCCAGCGGGAGGTTGAGGTCGATCGACATGTAGGCCGGAGGAAGGCCGGAAGTCGCGACGTCCGAAGCGAGGATGTGGACCGCAAACCATGCGGCGCGCCGGAAGCCGTACTGCGGCACCACGAACACAGGGTCCGTCGTCGTGGCCATGACGCGACCAGGCGCCGTGCGCACGACGGCGACGTCGACGCCGGACCTCGGTCCCACCAGGACCTCCTCTCGCGCCACCCCGAGCCTCGGATAGATCAGAGACTGGAACACTTCCGGCGAGATCTTGCCCACCGCAGGAAGTTCGATCAAGCGATCCACCTCCAGAAAAACGCGAAATGCCGCCGCCCGAAAAGGGCTGCGGCGTTGGTCCGACCGAACTGCCGCTTCCCTACGCTGGTCTTAGCCAGATCAGGTTCGAAGGGTCGGCGCTGCAGCGCCTCTCAGCCCTCTCGGGCACCCCTAGCAAGCAGGTTCATGATACCACCCGGGTCGGCACGGCGTAAGACGCAACAATCTACAGCGTCCAGATCTGCCTGGCCCGAGGTATGTCTGCGACGCAACCGCGGGCAGCATGATGGCTGCAGGAGGACCACCCGTCTACCCTCGTCGAACCCTGCGTCCGAACTGAGGTTCCAAGAAACGCATGCGCCGCCCGCGGCGCGTGCATGGGGACACGCACATGTGGCAGCTCGGCGTTCCCGCCCTACAGCTCGTGGTCCGGTCCGTCGTCATCTACGTCGTCCTGCTCCTCGGCCTGCGGCTTTTCGGCAAGCGCGAGGTCGGGCAGTTCACACTCTTCGACCTCGTCCTCGTGCTGCTCGTCGCGAACGCCGTCCAGCCGGCCATCACCGGTCCGGATAGCTCGCTTACGGGCGGGCTGATCATCACGGCGTCGCTCTTCTTGGTGAACTTCCTCGTCGTGCAGCTGCGCGCCGTGAGCCCGTGGTTTCGCCACATCACGGAGGGGCAGCCGACGATCGTCGTGCGCGATGGCGGCTTCCTGCGCGACGCGATGCGACGCGAAGGCCTGAGCGAAGAGGAATGCATGATGGCGCTGCGCGAGCACGGCTTTGCAAAGGTGGAAGAGGTCAGCCTCGCCGTGCTCGAGACCGACGGCACCATCTCTGTCGTGCCTCAAGAGATGGGGATGCAAAAGGGGAGGCGGCGCGTCCGCACGCGCCGCCTCTAATCCTTTCATGCGTGAGGGGGCGCGCTGCCCTGTGGCGAGCAAGGCTTCGTGCTACAGCACGCCTGACCCGTACGCTTGCGACCATGCCTCGCGCTCCGAAGCCCACGGGTCGTACAAGACCTGCATCTTGGGGCCGAACGTCATGACGGCGCGCTGCGCCGTGTCGTACCCAGGCCAGTGCGGCAGACCCGGATGGTTCGGGTCCGCCCCCTTCGCAAACGCGATCCAGGCGCCCTGCATCGCAGCGGCGAGGCGCTCCGCCTCCGGACCGCTTCCGGTCACGACATCCGTGCCCGGCACCGAGAGGTTTCTGAAGACGAACGGGATCTCGAGCGCATGGCACGCGCCGAGCCTGCCGCCGAACGCCGGCGCCGGCCAGTCGAAGCGGTAGGCCCACACGCTCGCGCCGCTGCCCGACTGGGCGTCGGCCGTCGCGAGCATGCCCCGGACGAAGAGGAAGTAGGTGAGGAGCGGCACGAGGCGGTCGTTGAGCGTCGCGCCGGGCTCCCGCTCGAGGTAGAACCGTACGATCTCCTCGGGAAGGTCTCTGGCGAAGCGCTTGATCCGCTCGCGCAAGACCTGCTCGTCCTCGCTGAACCATGCGGCGTCGCCCAACGTGAAGAGGCGGAACTCGTCGCGGTTCACGCCTGTGAGGATCGCGATCCCTCGCGCCGCCCCCGCACCGAGCGCGACGAGGGGATCTTGCGGCACGACGCTTGTGCCGAGGACGGGACCGAACGGCAACCCGCCCTCCTCGGCGCCCGCGTCGACGAACGCCTTCGCCGGCACGGCGCGCAGCGCGGCCAGATCACCCGGCGCGACGCCGCAACGCTCCAGGACCCGCTGCGCGACGATGCCCGCCCTTTGGGGGGATTGGAGAAGGAGCCTTCCGGATCCGCTCTGCAGGATGGCCCGGCGGAAGAGCCCGCGCGCCTGCGGCGCGCAGAGGAGCACGCCGATGCTGCCTGCGCCCGCCGATTCGCCGAACACCGTCACCTGCTCCGGGTCGCCGCCGAACGCCGCGATGTTCTCGCGCACCCAGCGCAGGGCCGCGATCTGGTCCAGGATCCCGAGGCTGCCGCTCTGCGCGAATTCCGGTCCGAAGAGCTCCGCGAGGTGGAGAAAGCCGAGCGCGCCCAGCCGGTAGTTGAAGGTCACGACGACGAGATCGCCGCCCGCTGCGAACGCGCGGCCGTCGTACCACGGCGCCGACCCCTCGCCGCCGACGTACGCGCCGCCGTGGATGAAGACCATCACCGGGCGCAGCGGCCCGTCCTCGGCCGGAGACCAGACGTTGAGGGAGAGACAGTCCTCGCTCTGCGGTCCGGGCCGCCGCTTCGTGATCTGCGCGATCAGCCCGTCCTCCGGCTGCGGGGCGACCGGGCCATAGTGCGCCGCATTACGCACTCCTTGCCAGGCGGCAGGCGGCCCAGGCATCGCGAAGCGTTG
>JAJYTV010000221.1 GCA_021792885.1 Bacillota bacterium | reverse complement strand
GCGCCGTCTTCCCGCTCGAGTCGGAGATTCCAGCGCCCCGAACCGTCCCAGCGGTGGCCGAGGCTGCCGTTGGGACAGACGGGCTCGCCCGCCCCTTCATCCCACAGAACGGTCTTCCAGTCGCCCGCCTCGTCCGTCTCGCCAAGATCCGACGCGCGCAGGAAGCGGTCCGCATAGTAGGATCCGTCCCGCTCCACCAGCCGGACCAGGAACGGCAGGTCGGTGTACTTCTTGGCGTACTCGAGGAAGTACGGCACTTCGCGGTCGACGTAAAACTCCTTGAGTATGACGTGCAGCATCGCCATCGCGAGCGCCGCATCGGTCCCCGCCTGGCAAGGCAGCCAGAGGTCCGCGAACTTCACGTACTCGGCGTAATCCGGGCTGACCGCGGCGATCCGCGTTCCCTTGTAGCGCGCCTCCACCATGAAATGCGCGTCGGGTGTGCGCGTCATCGGAAGGTTCGTTCCCCAGACGATCATGTACTCGGCGTTGAACCAGTCGGCGCTCTCGGGAACGTCCGTCTGCTCGCCCCAGATCTGCGGCGAGGCGATCGGAAGATCCGCGTACCAGTCGTAGAAGCTGAGGATCGTCCCGCCGATCAGGGAGAGGAAGCGCGTGCCCGCCGCGTAGCTGACCATGGACATCGCGGGGATCGGCGTGAAGCCGATCACGCGATCGGGGCCGTACTCCTTGATCGTGTCGATCGTCGCGGCAGCGATCAGTTCGGAGATCTCCTGCCAGTTCGCACGGACAAAGCCGCCCTTGCCGCGCTGCGACGTGTACGCGTCGCGCCGCCCGGGGCTGGAAGCGAGCAGCCGCCACGCGGCGACGGGGTCCTTCGCCTCACGGCGCGCGGCGCGCCAGGCCGCGAGGAGGGCGCCGCGCACGTAGGGGTACTTGATGCGCAAGGGGCTGTATTCGTACCACGAGAAGCTCGCCCCGCGCGGGCAGCCGCGCGGTTCATATTCGGGGAAGTCCGGACCCAGGGAGGGGTAGTCCGTCTGCTGCGTCTCCCAGGTGATGATCCCGTCCTTGACGTGGATCTTCCAGCTGCACGATCCCGTGCAGTTGACGCCGTGCGTCGAGCGGACGACCTTGTCGTGCTGCCAGCGTCCGCGGTAGAGGCGCTCCCAGTCGCGCCCGCGCGGGTTCTCCTCACTCCAGCCTTCACTGATGCGCGGGCCGCGGCGAAGGTACAAGAGCGCGTTCTTCAGCCCGTTCGCGCGTCTGCTCATCGGCCTCCTGCCTCCTCCGGGGCGTGCGGCGCACGCAGTGCGGCCGCCGAGATGTGCTCAAGCAGCGACTGTTCCTCGTAGGACGAGTGCAGGCGCTGCAAATGCAGGAGTGCCGAAAACCGGTCCAGGGCCCCGGGCGTGACCTTCCCCTGCACGTCGAGTTCGTGCTCAGCCTCTTCGAGCAGAAGCCGCATCAGCTCGTGGTCGCGCGTGAGCGCGGCGAGCGTCGCGGCGTGCTCGGGATAGCGCGCGCCCACCAAGGGGAAGAGGTCCTCCTCTTCCGCCTGGGCATGCGTGAGTACGCGCTGCCTCCATCCTTCCGCCAGCGCGCGGGCGATCCACAGCGAGGTCGCCTCTTCCAGTTGGTGCACTGCGGTGCACAGCAGCTCCATACCGGCCTCCATCTCGGAGCGTGCCGCGGAATGGATGTCGCCGTGCACCTCGCCGTCCGCCAAAGACGGGCCCATAAGCACCCCCCTGTCGATGGCTTCAGCGTCAGCCACCGGGGATGGGTGCGTATGTGAGGAATATCACGAAACGCAGGGTCAGCCGGCCCTAGATACCGGGTCCATTCGGACGCACACGATGGACATGGCCGGACGGTCGCGGAGCTCGATCCGGGCCGGTCGATGGTCAGTTCCACCGGCACACCTGCAGCGCTGCCGCCCCTAGCGCCACCTTCACCGGAGAACCAGATGCCGCACAGCGCTGTGCATGGGAGGTGGGACGCGGTGCGCCGGCTTGCCCTGCGTCCTCGGCCGTCCGCCGTTAGCTCGCCTTGCGCATCCCGCCGGTGATGAGGCGGTCTGCGCGCTCGAAGGTGAAGTAGGCCAGCGTCCACCGCCAGAGGATGGCCTCCCGGTTGCCGTACCCGATCAGGTAGTAGATGTGGATGAAGAGCCAGGCCGCCCACGCGACGAACCCGTGCAGGTGAACCCGGCCGATCCTGGCGACCGCCTGGCTGCGACCGATCGTCGCGAGCACGCCGCGGTCGCGGTAGCGGAACGGCAGTGGCGTTTCCCCCTGCGCGCCGCGCAGGATGTTTTCCGCCGCCCAGGTTCCCTCCTGGATCGCGACCGGAGCGATGCCTGGCAGCGGGCGCCCTGCGGCGTCCAGACAGAGCGCCATGTCGCCCGCGAGGAACACCTCCGGGTGGCCCGGCAGCGTGAGGTCCGGCATTACGCGCACCCGCCCTGCCGCATCGCGCTCGCCTGGCAGCTGCGCTCCGAGCGGAGACGCGGCCACCCCCGCCGCCCAGAGAACCGTACGCGCCGGCAGGAACCCGCCAGTCAAGCGCGCCCCGTGCGGCGTCACGTCCTCGACGCGCGTTCGCAGCATCACCTCGACGCCCATCCGGCGCAGCGCCTCCTCCGCGCGCCGGCCGAGGTCCGCAGGAAAGGCCGGGAGCACGCGGTCTCCCGCCTCGACGAGGAAGACGCGCGATGCGGACGGGTCGATGCTGCGGAAATCCCGGCGCAGCGTCTTGCGCGCGATCTCTTCGATGGCTCCAGCGAGTTCCACGCCGGTCGGGCCCGCACCGACCACGACGAAGTCGAGCAGCGCCTGGCGCTCCTCGGCGCTTGTGGCGCGCTCGGCCGTTTCGTAGGCGAGCAGGATCCTGCGCCGGATCTCGGTCGCGTCCTCGAGCGTCTTGAGCCCCGGTGCGAGCGGCTCCCATTCGGGGTGTGCGAAGTAGCTGTGCCGCGCGCCGCTCGCGAGCAGCAGATAGTCGTAGGCGACCTCGCCTCCGTCGTACTGCACTACCTTGCGGTCCACGTCGATGCCGGTCACTTCGGCGAGCAGGACGCGCGTGCGCGGGTGCTCCCGCAGGACGTGCCGGATCGGCGCGGCGATCTCGCCCGGGGCGAGCCCGGCCGTCGCCACCTGGTACAGCAGCGGCTGGAAGACATGATGGTTGCGCCGGTCGAGCAGCGTGACGCGAACGTCGCCGCGCGCCAGCCTGCGCGCGGCGTAGAGCCCTGCGAAGCCGCCGCCCACGATCACCACGTGCGGCAGGGAGCCAGTGCGATCGATCATACGACCTCCCTCCCACCATGCTGCGCGGCCCAGAGGGCCTTCTGCCGCCGGCCGCTGCTGCAACGCGGCGACCGATCCCGTAGAGCGCAGCGAACACTTCAAGACCTCGTCTGGAATTCGGCGCTGAACCAAAGTTCGGCAATCAACGGGAGCCAGGATCACCCACCGACGTCGCCTCCCACATGACGATGCGGGGATTCTCCTTCATCTGGAGACATTTCCTTGCCCGCCTCCTACCGGCCCTGGAAGAAGTCACGGTTGATCTCCTTGTAGTGGGCCCACTGCGCCGGCAGCATGCCCTCCTCGAAGATCGCCTGTACGGGGCAGACCGCCTCGCACGCCCCGCAGTTGATGCAATCGTCGGGGTTGATGTAGAGCTGCGGCGAATCCTCGGTCTCGTGGATGCAGTCCACCGGGCAGACATCGACGCATGACCGGTCCTTGACGCCGATGCACGGTTCTGCGATGACGTACGCCATGAGACTCCCTCCCGCTTCGCGATGCGCCGCCCCGCGAAGGGCCGCGCAGGAGCCAATCGTTCCTCGTGCAGTGCGGCCTCGCGACGCGCAACCGGACAACCCCGTACAGTGGGGGAATCCTTATCCTGATTGCAAGGCTCAGGTTTTCCACTGCGAAGGTAGCATGCGCCGCTGCGACCCTCGGTGCGCGATGCAGCAAATTGCATGTGACGGAGCACACAGATGCTGCGCGGCTAGGTGGGAGAATGCGAGTGTAGCGGCTGTGCGCCTGCGCCCCTTGGCGCCTGCGCGGCGAAGGAGGCGGATCGCATGCTCGACATCACGGAAGACGACGTTCGCAGCGCGCTCTACGATGTGATCGACCCCGAGCTGGGCGTCAACGTCGTGGATCTCGGACTCATCTACCAGGTGACCGTGGACGAGGGCAAGAGGATCCACGTGCTGATGACCATGACGACGCCCGGCTGC
>JAJYTV010000220.1 GCA_021792885.1 Bacillota bacterium | reverse complement strand
GAGGTGGGCGACTGGAAGACCGTTCTGTGGGATGAAGGGGCGGGCGAGCCCGTCTGTCCCAACGGCAGCCTCGGCCACCGCTGGGACGGTTCGGGGCGCTGGAATCTCCGACTCGAGCGGGAAGACGGCGCGCCCGTCGCGCCTGCCCTGAGCTTCCTCGCATCGTCCGATCGCACCGTCGCCGTCGACTTTCCGTACTTCGGCGGCGGCGAGGGTCGCGCCGTGCGCCGCCATGTGCCCGTGAAGGAGCTGCCCACAGGCCGCGGGCCGGTCCTCGTGACGACGGTCTTCGACCTCCTGGTCGCCAGCGTCGGGGTGGGCAGGGGACTTGCGGGCGACTACCCCTCGGGCTACGACGACCCGCAGCCGTACACCCCGGCTTGGCAGGAGGCGATCACCGGCGTCGACCGCAGCCTTGCGATCTCGGTGGCGCGAGAGTTCGCGCAGGCCGCGGAGCAGACGAACGGCCGGGCCATGATCGCCATGGGTGCAGGCGTCAACCACTGGTACCACAGTGACGTGACGTACCGTGCGATCGTCAGCCTGGTGCTCCTCACCGGGTGCCAGGGCGTCAACGGAGGCGGCTGGGCGCACTACGTCGGGCAGGAGAAGGTGCGTCCGCTCGAGGGCTGGAGCACCATCGCGTTCGCCGGCGACTGGGTCCCCGCCGCACGGCAGCAGAACGGCACGTCGTTCTTCTACTTCGCCACCGACCAGTTCCGCTATGAGGACCTCGACAGCAGCGAACTCGCCTGGCCCGGCGGCGGGAAGTTCGCGCGCATGCACCCTGCGGACGTGAACGCGCTGGCGGCACGCCTTGGCTGGCTTCCTTCCTACCCGCAGTTCCGCGAGAACTCGCTCGAGACGGCAAAGAAGGCGCGCCTTGCTGCCGGCAGCGACGGCGAGGCTTTGGGATCGGTGGTGCGGCGCCTGCAAGAGGGGGACCTCGCGCTCTCCGTCGACGCGCCGGACCAGCAGGAGAATTTCCCGCGCGTCTTCTTCCTCTGGCGGGCGAACCTCCTCACGTCGAGCGGCAAGGGTCACGAGTACTTCCTGCGCCACCTGCTCGGCACGGACGGCCACATCCTCTCGGAGGAAGCCAAGGGGCGCAGGCCCGAGACGGTGGAGTGCGACGGCGATGCCCCGCGAGGCAAGCTCGATCTCCTCATCGACATCGACTTCCGCATGACCGGAAGCGGACTCTACTCGGACATCGTGCTCCCGGCCGCCACCTGGTACGAGAAGCACGACCTGAGTTCGACGGACATGCACCCCTTCGTGCACCCGTTCAACCCTGCGGTGTCCCCGCCGTGGGAGACGAAGAGCGACTGGGACGCGTTCCTCACGATCGCGCGCAAGTTCTCGGAACTGGCGAGCGAGCACCTTCCGGCGCAGGACGATCTCCTGATGGCGCCGCTCCTGCACGATACGCAGCAGGAGCTCGCGCAGCCGCTCGGGGAGGTCCGGGACTGGCGCAGCGGCGCGGCAGAGCCCCAGCCGGGGCGGACGATGCCGCGACTGATGTTCGTCCACCGCGACTACCCCCACGTCTACGACCAGATGACGACGCTCGGTCCGCGCGCGCAGCAGCAGATCGCCAGCAAGGGGATCGTCGTCCCGAGCGGCGACGTGTACGCCGCGCTCTCGAAGGAACTCGGCAAGAGCCGCCGCGAGGGGCCGGGGAAGGACCGCCCGTCCATCGACAGCGCGGAGAAGGTCGCGAACGCCATCCTGGCGCTGTCGGGCGCGACGAACGGCCGGCGCGCGCGGGCCGGGTGGAAGGCGCTCGAGCCGTCCACGGGGCTTTCCCTCGCTGGGGTCGCCCAGGGCAGGGAGGACGACGCCTACACCCTGAAGGACCTGACCGCACAGCCTCGCCTCGCGATCGCGGCCCCCGTCTGGAGCGGGCTCGAGGCGCACGGCAGGCGGTACTCGCCGTTCACTGCGAACGTCGAGCTCCTGATCCCGTGGCGCACCCTGACCGGTCGGCAGCACTTCTACGTCGACCACGAGGTGATGCTCGACTTCGGCGAGGGGCTGCCCCTCTACCGCCCGCCGCTCGCCCAGCGCCCCTTCCCCGCAGGAGAGGAGGGCAAGGTCTCCGGCAAGCACCTGACCCTGCGCTACCTGACGCCGCACGGCAAGTGGGCGATCCACTCCACCTACGGCGACACGCTCACGATGCTGACCCTGTTCCGCGGGGGCCCGACCATCTGGCTGAGCCCGAAGGATGCGGAGGCGCTGGAGGTCAAGGACAACGACTGGGTCGAAGCGCTGAACCGCAACGGTGCGGTGGCCGCACGCGCGGTGGTAAGCCACCGCATTCCGGACGGCGTCGCGATCATGTACCACGCGCAGGACCGGACGATCGGCGTACCCGCGGCGAAGGCGACCCGCGACCGCGGCGGCGCCCACAACAGCCTGACGCGCGTGCTGCCGAAGCCGACCCACATGATCGGCGGCTATGCGCAATTGAGCTACGGCTTCAACTACTACGGCCCCACGGGCCACCAGCGCGACGAGATGACGGTCGTCCGGCGACTTGGGGAGGTGGACTGGCTTGAGGATTAAGGCCCAGGTCGCGATGGTGATGAACCTCGACAAGTGCATCGGCTGCCACACCTGCAGCGTCACCTGCAAGAACACGTGGACAAATCGGCCGGGCGCGGAGTACATGTGGTTCAACAACGTGGAGACGAAGCCCGGCGTCGGCTATCCGAAGCAGTGGGAAGACCAGGAACGCTACCGCGGCGGCTGGGAACTGCGGGGCGGGAAGCTCGCCCTGCGTGCGGGCGGACCGATCGAGAAGCTCGCGCGCATCTTCCACAACCCGGACCTGCCGGAGATCGACGACTATTACGAGCCCTGGACGTACGACTACGAACACCTGATCGACAGCCCGTCGCGCAAGCACCAGCCTGTCGCGAGACCGAAGTCTCTCCTGTCGGGAGAGCCGATGGACGCGCCAACGTGGGGGCCGAACTGGGAGGACGACCTCGCGGGTGCTCCGCAGCACGCGCACGGGGATCCCAACCTGCGGGGACTCGCGGAGCACGTCGCGTTCGAGTACGAGCAGGCGTTCATGTTCTACCTGCCGCGGATCTGCGAGCACTGCCTGAATCCCGCCTGCGTCGCGGCCTGCCCGTCCGGTGCGATGTACAAGCGGGAAGAGGACGGCATCGTGCTCGTGGACCAGGACGCCTGCCGCGGCTGGCGCTTCTGCGTCAGCGCCTGCCCCTACAAGAAGGTCTACTTCAACTGGCAGACCCACAAGGCGGAGAAGTGCACGTTCTGCTATCCCCGCATCGAGGCCGGCCTGCCGACCGTCTGTTCGGAGACCTGCGTCGGCCGCATCCGCTACCTCGGCGTCGTCTTCTACGACGCGGAGAAGGTCAAGGAAGCCGCCTCGGTGGCGAACGAGAAGGAGCTTCTCGACGCGCAGCTCTCGGTCTTCCTGGATCCTCGCGATCCCGCGGTGATCCAGGCGGCGCGCGAGGCCGGCATCACCGACGCCTGGATCGAGGCGGCGCAGAAGTCGCCAGTCTACAAGATGGCCGTGGAGTGGGGGATCGCGCTCCCGCTGCACCCGGAGTACCGCACGCTGCCGATGGTCTGGTACGTTCCGCCCCTGAGTCCGATCATGACCCACGTGGAGGCCGTCCAGGCGGCGGCGACGGCAGACGAGATCCTGCCGGTGATCGACGCGATGCGCATCCCGATGGAGTACCTTGCGAACCTCCTGTCGGCTGGGGACGTGGGCGTGATCCGAACGGTCCTGCGCAAGCTTGCGACGATGCGCGCGTTCCTGCGCAGCCGGACGCTCGGCCTGCCGGAGGACGGCCGCCTGCTGCAGGCGGCGGGACTCACCGCGGAGCAGGTGGAGGACATGATGCGGCTGCTCGGCATCGCGAAGTACGACGAGCGGTTCGTCATCCCGACGGCGCGCCGGGAGGGCATGGGGGACTTGCAGTCCCTGCAGGGCGGGTGCAGCCTCGACGAGCTCCTTCCGCCCGAGGGCTCCTTCGCCCGGGGGCGCAGCACGATCGAGATCCGTCCGGTGGAGGGGAGCCCGACCGATGCATGAGGGGATGGTCCTGCGGATCGGGGCGATGCTGCTAGGCTATCCCGAAAAGGCGCGCCTCGAGGCCGCCTTGACGGCCGTGCGGGAGATCGGGGATGCCCCGGAGCCCCTCGTGCGCTTCCTCGAGGCGGCAAGCATGCTGCAGGAGACGGGCCTCGAGCAGCAG
>JAJYTV010000219.1 GCA_021792885.1 Bacillota bacterium | reverse complement strand
GTCTTGAGAAAAGTGCTCGCCTGGATCGCCATCCTGGCCATCGTGGCGCTGCTCGCGGCGGTCATCCTGCACCCCGCGCGGGCAAACTCCTCTGGGTCCGCGGGAGTTGCACCCCCCCACTGGCAGACCGTCGCGACGGCGAGCGGCGTCGCGACCGGCGCGATCGCGCCGTTCGCGACCGCATCGCATTGGCGCGTCATATGGTCCACGGACCCGCGGGGCAAGGGCACGAACTTCGGCATCCTCGTGATGCAGCCAGGCAATCCTAACCCCTACGACACGATCGCGAACGTGGACGGCGCCGGCCACGGCACCGCAGCCGAGAACGGCAAGGGCACCTTCTACCTCGACGTGCAGGGTTCGGAGCCCTACCACCTGCAGGTCCAGACGGACGCCTCGACCCTGCCAAGGCAGCCGCACTACACCTGGCAGAACGTCTACGACGCCTCGGGGGTCGCCGCGGCGAGAGACCAGCTGCCGGCGCTGCGCGCACCCTGGCGGATCGTCTGGTCGACGTCGAGCGGGCAGGGGAGCTTCGCCATCTCCGTGCTGCGCTCGAACGGCCAGTTGCCCGTCGACTACGTCGCCAACATCTCCGGCAAGGCCAGCGGGACCGCGTACGAATACACCTCCGGCAGCTACGAGCTCGACATCGCGGCGACGGAAGGCTACGCGATCACGGTGCAGGAAGGCAGCGCACGGTGACGGGCAGCGCGCTGAAGGGGCCGATCGGCCTCGACCCGGACCTTTTGCGGCGCGCCGTCGCGCGCCTGCGCCGGTACGAGCCGCAGACCATCGCCGTCTTGGTGACGGGCAGCTACGCGAAGGGCCTCGAGACCCTCACGAGCGACCTCGACCTCATGGCGATCACACGCCGTCGCCCGCGCATGCCTTCTCGCATGTGGTTCGAGCAGCGCACGGGCGAGCGTCCGTTGCACGTCTCCGCAGGCGCGCAGGCCGCCGCCGACTGGAAGGAGGGCGCGAGCGCTCCGGCGCCGTGGGCGTTTGGCTGCTCCGCCCGCGAGGCGGCCCGCTACCTCTTCGCGACGCCGAAAGCGCTCGCGCTCCTGGGCGAGGATCCCTCGCGCACGCACCCGCCCGCGGCGCCGGAGCTCGAAGACCTCGTCGAGGCCCTGCGCAAGGTGGAGCGTGCCGCCCTCGCGGACGACGCGCTCGGCGTGCGCCTCTACGCGCAGGTGGGCGCCTCCCTCGCGCCCCGCTGCCTCTTCCCGATCAACCCGCCCCGCGTCGCGGAGGATCGCCGTGACGCGCTCGAGGCTGCGCTCTCCCTCGAGGTCGCCCCCGCCCACTACGCGGAGGACCTCGCGACGTGCCTCGGGCTGCGGGCGGAGAGCCCGGCGCAGGTCGCCGCATCGGCCCTGCGCCTCGGTGAGGAGCTCCTGGCGCTCCTTCGCGAGCGGGCGCCCGGGATCGACGTCCAGCCCGAAATCGCACGCTACCTTGCAGACGGTACGCTCGAGCGCAGCCTGCGCGCACAGGGTGACCCTACCCGATCTCCTCTTTGACCCGCTTTGCCAGCGCGATCGTGAACCCGCGCACCGCCGCGATCTCCTCGATCGTCGCGGACTGCACGCCGCGCAGCGACCCGAACCGCTCGAGGAGCGCGCGCCGTCGCTTCGGCCCGATCCCGGGCACGTCGTCCAGACGCGAGTGCAGCGACGCCTTGCCCCGCCGCTGGCGGTGCAGCCCCAGGGCGAAGCGGTGCGACTCGTCGCGCACGAGCTGCAGGAGCGTCCGTCCGGGGTGCCCCTCGCCGAGCTGCAGGGGCTCGGATTCCTCCGGCAGGTAAATCTCCTCGTGCTGCTTCGCGAGCGAGATGGTCGGCTGGTCCAGCAGGCCCATCTCCTGCAACACGGACATCACCGAGCTGAGCTGCCCCTTGCCGCCGTCGATCAGGAGGAGGTCCGGGAAGGTGGCGAACTTCCCCCCTCCCTCCCGCTGCTCGCGCAGGCCGCGCTGGAAGCGCCGGCTCACCGCCTCGGCGAGCGAGGCGAAGTCGTTCGGCCCCTCTACCGTCTTGATGCGGAAGCGGCGGTACTCGCCGTAGGCGGGCTGCCCGTCGACGAACACCACCATCGAGGCGACGCTCTCGCGCCCCTGGGTGTTCGAGATGTCGAACCCCTCGATCCGCCGGGGCAGCTCCGGGAGCGCGAGCGCCTCCTGCAGCGCCTCCATCATGCGCTTCGGGCGCTCGTTCCCATCGTGCGCCGCGATGTCCGCAAGGGCGATGCGCGCGTTCTCCTGCGCCAGCGAGAGCTGCGTTGTGCCGGCCCCGCGCTGCGGCACGCGCAAGTCCACCTTCGCCTCGCGCCGGCTCTCCAGCCAGCCGATCAGCACCTCCTCGTCCGGCGGCAGGGCGGGCACCAGCACCTCACGCGGCGGCCGCTCGTCCTCATAGTGCAGCGCGAGCACCGCGGAGACGATCTCCCCCTCCTCGTCGTCCTCCGCGACCCGCAGCACATAGCGCTCCCGGCCGACGAGCTTGCCCTCGCGGACGCGGAAGATCTGGCCGACGGCGCGCTCCCCCTCGTGGGCGATGCCGACGACGTCACGCTCCTGCGCCTGCCCGGTATCCACCTTCTGCACAGGGCTCGTCACGTACTCGACAGCGCGGATGCGGTCGCGCAGTTCCGCCGCCTCCTCGAAGCGCAGCTCCTCCGCCGCCTCGTCCATCCGGCGGCGAAGCCGCTGCAGCACCTCCTCGGGGTGGCCCGAGAGGAAGGCGTCGGCCTCCGCCACCTGCTCTTGGTACTGCGCTTCGCCCACGAGACCGACGCAGGGCGCGCTGCAGCGGCCGATGTGGTACATGAGGCAGGGCCGCGTGACGGTGCGGAACTTCTGGTCCGAGCAGGTGCGCAGCGGGAAGAGCCGCCGCATCACGCGCAGCGTCTCCTGCATGCGGCCGGCGCTCGGGAACGGCCCGAAGTAGCGGGCGCCGTCGGGCTGCACCTTGCGCACGACGAGGAGGCGCGGGTACTTCTCGTTCGTCAGTTTGAGGTAGGGATAGCGCTTGTCGTCCTTCAGCAGGACGTTGTACTTCGGCCGGTGCTCCTTGATGAGGTTCTGCTCCAGGACGAGCGCCTCGACCTCGCTGCGCGTGACGATGTACTCGAGCCGGCTCGCGTCCTGCACGAGGCGGATCGTCTTCGCGGCGAGCCCGCGGCTCGACTGGAAATAGCTGCGCGTGCGCGCGCGGAGGTTCTTCGCCTTGCCGACGTAGAGCACGCGCTCTTCGGAGTCGCGAAAGATATAGACGCCAGGCCGCTCGGGCATCACCCGGGCGGCATCGCGCAGCTCCTCGAACATCAGTCGCCAGCGAGCGAGTGGCGGTGTAGGACGTCCTTCAGGAAGCGTCCGGTGTACGAATGCTTGAGCGCCGCGATCTCCTCCGGGCGGCCCTGCGCGATGATCTCGCCGCCAGCCTCCCCGCCCTCGGGGCCGAGGTCGATGATGTAGTCAGCCGTCTTGATCACATCGAGGTTGTGCTCGATCACGAGGACCGTGTTGCCACCCTCGACGAGGCGGTGCAGCACCTCGAGGAGCCGCTCCACGTCCGCAGGGTGCAGGCCGGTCGTCGGCTCGTCGAGGATGTAGAAGGTGCGCCCGTCCTGGCGGCGCGAGAGCTCCGTCGCGAGCTTCACCCGCTGCGCCTCGCCGCCTGAGAGGGTCGTCGCGGGCTGGCCGAGGCGGATGTAGCCGAGGCCCACCTGCGAGAGCGTCTCCAGCTTGCGCCGGATGCGCGGCTGGGCCTGGAAGAACTCCACCGCCTCGTCGACCGTCATCTCCAGGACGTCGGCGATCGTCTTCCCCTTGAATCGCACGTCGAGCGTCTCGCGGTTGTAGCGCTTGCCCTTGCACGACTCGCACGGCACGTAGACATCGGGCAGGAAGTGCATCTCGATGCGCAGGATGCCGTCGCCGTGGCACGCCTCGCAGCGGCCGCCCTTCACGTTGAAGGAGAAGCGCCCCGCCTTGTAGCCGCGCATGCGGGCCTCCGGCGTCTGGGCGAACACCTCACGCACCAGGTCGAAGAGCCCCGTGTAGGTCGCGGGGTTCGAGCGCGGCGTGCGCCCGATCGGGTCCTGGTCGACGTCGACCACCTTGTCGAGCTCACCCAGGCCTTCGATCCCGCGGTACGGCAGGGGGCGGCGGCGTGCCCCGTTGAGCTCCATCGCGAGGGCGCGGTAGAGGATGTCGTTCACGAGCGTCGACTTGCCCGAACCCGAGACGCCGGTCACGGCGATGAAGGTGCCGAGCGGGAACTCCACATCG
>JAJYTV010000218.1 GCA_021792885.1 Bacillota bacterium | reverse complement strand
CAAATCCCTCCAGGATCCGGGCGAGATGCCGCGCCGCGTTGCGGAAGTCCTCGATGCGCATGTGCTCGTCGGGCGCGTGCGCGCGGTTGTTCCAGTAGCCGACGCCTGCTGTCGTCACCGGGATGCCCAAGGGGCCGGTAAACGCGTAGACCGGGCTGCTGCCCCCGGTGAGCGGGTAGACGGTCGGCTCGCCGCCGTACGTCTCCCGCGCCGTGTGCAGCGTCAGCTGCACGAAGGGATCGTCGACCGGCGTGCGCGAGGGCCGCATCCACCCGAGGAGGCGCACCTCGACGTCCGGGAAGCCTTCCTGCACGAGGTGGCGGCGCAGCTTCTCGAGGATGTCCTCGGGATCCTGATCTGGCACGAGGCGGAAATCCACCTTGGCCGCCGCCTGGGCGGGTACGATCGTCTTCACACCGGGGCCCTGGTAGCCGCTGCCGATGCCTTGCACGTTGCAAGTCGGCTCGAAGACGCTGCGCAGGAGGTCGATGCCGCTGCGGCCGCCGGCAAACCGCGCGACGCCGAAGTTCGTGCGCGTCTCCTCCTCCAGGCCCGGGTTCTTTGCAAACGCGTGCGCAAGCGCCTCGATGTCGCGCGGGCCCGGTGCCTGTGCGCCATCGTAGAAACCGGGGATGCGTACGTGCTCGTCCGGCCCTTTGAGGCTCGAGAGCGCCCAGACGAGTCGCCACGCGGCGCTCGGCATGATGTGGCCCCCGCCCGAGTGCGCGTCGCGCGAGAGCGTGGTGACGGAAAGCTCCACGGCCAGGATGCCCCGCGGGCCGAGCACCAGTTCCGCCTGGCCGTCCCGCCCGATGCCGCCCTCCTCCCAGATGGAGGCGTCGCATCGGAGAAGCTCCCTGTGCTGCTGCACGAACTGTGCGATGTGCGGGCTCGAGATCTCCTCCTCGCCCTCGACCACGAACAGCACCGAGCACGGCAGCTCCCCACCGCTCGCCGCCCGCAGCGCGTCGATCGCCGCAAGGCGTGCGACGAGCTCGCCCTTGTCGTCCTTCGCGCCGCGCGCGTAGAGGCTGCCGTCCCGCACCTGCGGCTCGAAGGGAGGGCTCGTCCAGAGTTCGAGCGGCTCCGGCGGCTGGACGTCGTAGTGGTTGTAGAAGAGCAGTGTGCGAAGGGACTTCCCCCCAAGGCGGCCGACGACGACGGGGCTGCCCGCCGTCTCGAACTGCTCCGCCTGGATGCCGTGCTCTCCGAGCACCGTCTGCACGAGCTGCGCGCACTCGCGCAGGCCCTCGCCGCGGGCGGAGACGCTCGGCTGGGCGCACAGGCGCGCGACCTCCTCGATGTAGGCCGAAAGATGCTGGTCGATGTACGCGTCGACCGCAGCGAAACGCTCGCCCATCGCTTCACCGTCCTTGCGCTCTTGCCTTCGCCTGCGAGCGCGCAACTCCTTTGCAGGCGACAAAAGGAACCCGTTGCGTAACCTGGTTGCATCATGCGCGCGCGTTCCCCTGACACTTTCCTCATGGAGGTGTCGCGCCATGCGCAGCATCTGGCAGGGGACGCTCGCCTTCGGCCTTGTCTCGATTCCGGTGAAGCTCTACGGGGCAAGCGAGGACCGCGACCCTCGCATGCACTACCTGCACCGCGCGTGCAATCAGCCGGTGCGCTACAAGAAGGTCTGCAGCGCGTGCGGCGAGGAGGTGCCTGAGGAGGAGCTGGCGCTCGGGCACGAGTACGCGCCGGGGCAGTACGTCGTCGTCGAGAAGGAGGAGCTGCAGTCGCTGCGCGGTGCTGCGCCGGACCGGCGGATCGAGATTTTGCAGTTCCCGACGGCCGACGACCTCGACGCCGTGTACTTCCTCAAGCCGTATTTCCTCGAGCCGCAGAAGGGCGGCCACCGCGCGTACCAACTCCTGCGCGCGGCGCTCGCGGACGCGCAGCGCGTCGCGCTCTGCCGGCTCTCGCTGCGCCAGAGGCCGCGGCTCGCGACGCTGCGGCCGTACCACGAGGGCGCGCTCCTCCTGGAGACGATGCACGCGCCCGACGAGGTGCGCGACGTGGAGGACCTCGAGCTCGGGCCCGCCGTCACGCCGAGCGAGCCTGAACTGCGCCTCGCACAGGCCCTGATCGAGACGCTTGCGGGGCCCTTCGTGCCGCAGGACCACACCGACGAGTACCGCGAGGAACTCGAGCGGATGCTGCAAGGCAAGGCGGAGGAGGCGCCGCAGCCGGTGGAGGCACCCGTCGGCGAGGACATGGACGCGCTTTTGGAGCGCCTGCGCCTCTCGCTGGCGGGTGCGCCGCATTGAGCGCGCTACGCCTTCTGGCGCACGAGGCCCTGCCAGCGCGGATGGCGGATCTGGCCCTCCTCGGTCCACTCGAGGAAGGCGACGCGGCAACGGAGCGGGCCGCCCGCGCGCTGCGCCGCAATGAGCTCCTCGCCCTGCGCGCGGCTGAGCCCGCCGACGGAGCCGATCGCACTGCCGTCGGGGAGCCCGAGGCGCACGCTGCGCACCTCGCCGCGCTCGAGGTCGAGGCCGATCACGATGCAGGTGATCGTGCGCCAGCACTTCACCTTGCGCCAGAGGGGGCTCTTGCCCTCGACGTACGGCGCGTCGAGCCTCTTGCACACGATGCCCTCGAGCCCCGCCTCCCCCGCCGTCTGGAAGAGGGCGGTTCCCTGCTCGCGCACCGCGTCGACGCGACGCAGCGCACCCGAAAGGTCCGGCAGGGCCGCCTGGCGCAGCGGCAGCGGCAAGCCGCGCAGGTCGTGCCCGTCCTCGTCCTGCAAGCGGTCGAAGACCATGTAGTGCACTGGGCCGCGGTCCCGGTGCAGGCGGCGCAGCATCGCGGGAAAGCTCGGCTTGCCGTCCGCAAGGACGACGAGTTCGCCGTCGAAGATCCCGCGTTCCCCACGCAGCGCCGCCTCGATCTCGGGGAAGCGCCCGCTCCAGTCCGATCCCTTTCGGCCGAAAAGGCGCGCGCCGTCTGCGCCGCACAGGGCGAGACAGCGCACCCCGTCCCACTTGATCTCGAACTGCCACAGGGGGTCGTCGAACGGCGCAGGCCAGGAGATCGGCTCCATCGGGCGGATCGGCTGCTCCATGCCGCTAGCTTGCGCGCTTCGGCCAGGCGGCATCAGCCGGCCTGCGCGAAGGGGTGGAGCGCATGACGGGCCCCAAGGTGCACGTGCCACGCCTCGACAAGGTCTTCTTTCCCGAGGACGCGATCACGAAGGCAGACGTGCTCGACTACTACCTGACGGTCTTCGCGCCGCTGGAGGAGCACCTGCGCGGCCGCCCCCTGACCTTGATCCGCTACCCGGACGGGATCGCGGGCAAGAGCTTCTTCCAGAAGAACCCGCCCTCGGGGGCGCCGGACTGGCTGTCCACCTGGACGATCCGCGACACGCGCTACGTGCTCCTCAAAGACCGCGAAACCCTCGCCTACCTCGTCGGCCAGGGCGGGTTGGAGTTGCACACGGCGCCAGTGCGCATCCCGGACGCCGAGCATCCCGACTACGCCGTCGTCGACCTCGATCCGATGCCGCCCGCAGGCTTCGAGGAAGCGCGCCAGGTAGCGAAGATCACCCTCTCGGCCCTCGACGCCCTTGGCCTTCGGGTCATGCTGAAGACCTCCGGCGCGACGGGCCTGCACTTCTTCCTGCCGATCCGGCGCGGGCCCAGCTGCCACGAGCTGATGCTCGCGGTGAAGGGCCTTGGCCAGGAGATCCGGCGGGCGGCCCCGCAGCTCGTGACGCTCGAGCGATCGGTCGCGAAGCGAAGCGGCGTCTACTTCGACTACGGGCAGAACGCGTTCGGCCACACGCTCGCCGCGGCCTACAGCCTGCGCGCGCAGCCCGGCGCGCCCGTGAGCTGCCCGATCACCCGCCAGGAGCTCGCGCACGTACGTCCGCAGGACTTCACCCTGCGCACGGTGCCGCGCCGCCTCGATGCCACGGGCGACGTCTGGCGCGAACCGCTTGCGCCCCAGGATCCGATGCCGCTCCTGCGCATGGCCGCCCTCGCGAAGGCGGCAAGATAGCGCCTGGAGCAAACGGTTCGGCGCACCCCGATTTCCGGGGTGCGCCGAAAAACTCTGGCGGAGGGAGAGGGATTTGAACCCTCGCGGGACGCAGAACGCCCCCTACAGTCTTAGCAGGACCGCCCCTTCAGCCACTTGGGTATCCCTCCGCGGCGAAGCTACAGTATTGTACCATGCGCAGCGCTGCATGATCAATCGGTCGCGATCTCGCCCCGGCGCGTGCGCAGGTCCGCATACTGCACGTAGAGCGCGATCAGCGGGAAGCTGCTGAGGAGGATATTGGCCATCGTCGTGACGA
>JAJYTV010000217.1 GCA_021792885.1 Bacillota bacterium | reverse complement strand
ACGTCGCCCCTGCGGCACCTGTCAATCGCGGGTTGTCCCGCCCGCAGCCCCGCCAGAGGCGGCGCGCGACGATGCGGCAAGAGGCTTCGCCCGGTGCCCGTCGCGCTAGAGATTCTGCCAGAGGCTGAGGACCGTGTCCGCCACGATCCGGCCGGCTGTACGCGGCGCCGTGATGCCAGGCAACCCCGGCGCGAGGTGGGCGCTGAGACCGAGCCGCCGCGCGGCGGCGAAGTCCGTTCCTCCCGGAGCGCTCGCGATGTCGATAATCACCGTGCCGCGGCGCATGCGCTGCAGCACGTCCTCGCGCAGCACCACGACGGGGATCGTATTGAACACGACGTCCGCGTCCGACACGGCGCCGCGCAGGTCCGCCAGCGATTCGCCCGCGAACCCGAGCGCGTAGCAGCGCGCGAGGTCGATCCCGTCGCGCGCCAGCACCTCCACCCGCGCGCCGAGCCCGTGCAGCGTGCGCGCGATCACCGATCCCGTACGCCCGAAGCCCAGCACGAGGCAGCGCGCACCGTGCAAGGTGTGGTCTGTGAGGCGCAGCGCCATCTCGAGCGCGCCTTCCGCCGTCGGGATGGCATTGCGCCATGCGAACTCCTCCGTCTCGCGGAACTCCACGAGGCGCACGCCCTGCTCGCTGCATGCCTCGCGCAGTCCGCTCGTCGCCTGGCCGATGAAGAGCGAGGTCCCCTGCGCCACGTGGCGCAAGGTCTCCGCCGTGAGGCGCGGCGGCTCCTGACCCTCCACGATCGTGTACGATACCTGGCCGAACTTGTCGACGCCGCCGACGGGCGCCAGAAGGAGATCGGCCCAGGCCAGGACATCCTCGAGCCGGTTCGAGACGAAGCCGACGTCGTCCGGCCACGGCAAGCAGACCGCCCGCACCTCCGCGCCAAGGCCGTGGAAGACGGACGCCACCTCGAGTTCGCGCCGGTCCCCGCCGAGAATCCCTACCTTGAGGCCCGTGAGGTCGGTTGCCACCCGCTCCACCTCCCCGTCCGCCGTCATGCTATGCGCGGCAGGGGAAAGGCGCGACGTGCAAAGGAGGCGGGCTACCATGCCCACCTCCTCCTTTGCCTCGGCGACCTCAGTCGACTTCGATGTCGTGCGCTCCCTGGGCCTCCATGACGTTGCGCGCAGACTGCAGCTGCGCGTCGCCGGCCTGCACGACGACGACTGCATGGCCGCGCTTCAGCTCGTCCTCGTAGCGTTTGCTGGAGGACGACGGGATGCCGAGGTCGATGAAGGCTCCCGTGAGCCCGCCCGCCGTCGCTCCCGTCAGCGCGGCAGCCAGCGGCCCCGCCGCGATCAGCGGGCCGATGCCGGGGATCGCGACGGCACCGACCGCCGCGAGCAGCCCTGCCGCCCCGCCGATGCCCGCACCCCACGCCGCGCCGTCGGTCGCCGAGTCCTGGTGCGTCATGTCGTGTCCGTGCCCTTGCTTGCGGTCGTCCGGTCCGATCAGTGACACTTCGCGGTCGTTGAACCCCTTGGCTTCGAGCTGCCGAACCGCCTCGCGCGCGCGGGAGACATCCTGGAAGGCACCTACCACCGTGTGGGCCATCTACAACACCCCCGAGCGGTAGCATGCCCCGGGGTCCGGTAGCCTAACTGTGCCCCTCGCGCGGCTGCACTTCGACGATCATGACCTCTGGGCCGATGCGCCGCACCGCTTCCCAGGGGATTGCCAAAGACCGCCGGCGCTGCCAGATGCCACCCCGCGCCGGCAGAAGGAGTTCCTGGATCTCGCCCGTCTCGGGGTCGAAGAGGATCTCCGTCTCTCCGATGATCCCGACGCGCGCGCCGTCGTAAAGGTTGATGATCTCACGGCTGTGCAGTTCCGAAAGGCGCATCTCGTCCCCTCCGTGACAAGCCTATGCGCCATCGCCGTGCGGAATGCGAGCTCAGGAACCGGTATGTCCGAAACCGCCTTCGCCGCGCTGTGTCGGATCGAGCTCCGACTCCAGGAACTCCGCCGCCGCGACCGGTGCGATCACGAGCTGCGCGATGCGGTCGCCCGCCTGCACCTTGTAGTCCTCCGCGGCGTCGTTGTGCAGGAGCACCTGCAGTTCCCCGCGGTAGTCGCTGTCGATCGTGCCGAAGTGCGCGCGCACCCCGTAGCGCAGCGCGAGCCCAGACCGCGGGCGTACCTGGCCTTCGAATCCGGCCGGGATCGCGAGCGCGATCCCGGTGCGCACGAGGGCACGGCCGCGCGCCGGTACGAGCATGTCCTCCACCGCATAGATGTCGTGGCCGGCAGCCCCCGCCGACTGCCTCTCGGGCAGCCGGGCCGCGGGATGCAGCCGGCGCACCCGGACCTTGACGCTCATGCCCCCACCTCCCCAAGTTCGCGTACGCTGCCGCGCAGGAGCCTGCCGTCCGGCAGGAGGGCCACTGCGCGCCAGATCGTCGGATCGAGCACCCGCTGCGCGGCTAGGCGCAAGGACGCCGCGTCGACCGCCTGCAGGCGCAGGAGTTCCTCCTCGACCGCCTCCGCCTGGCCGCGCAGCAGGATCTGCAACGCTTGCCGCTCGACGCGCGCGAACGGCGCGTCGAGCGAGAGCAGCAGCGCGCCGCGCGACGCGCGCCGCATCGACGCCAGGCGACGCTCCCCAAGGCGCGCAGCGCGCAGCGCGCCCGCCTCCTCCAAAATTGCCGCGATACCGTCCGAAAGCCCGTCTGGCGGCAGGTCCGCGTAGACGCCCCACATGCCGCCCTGGGCGTACGCCGTCTCGTAGCTGTAGACGGAGTAGGAGAGCGCGTCGCGCTCGCGCAGGCGCTGGAAGAGCCTTGAGTTCGGCCCGCCGCCGAACTCCTGGATCAGGAGGTCCTGCGCGGCGAGCGCCGGGTCGCCGAAGGCAAGAGCGGGCCCGCCGACCGCAAGGTGCACCTGCCCGACCTGCGGTGGCTGCAGGAGGGGCGCGGGGGCCGCGGGCGCAGCGCGCCTCGACGGCCGCCCGAGAGGCGATGGCCGGAAGCTGCGCGTTGCGATCTCCGCGATCTCCTGCACCGACACCGGGCCAGCGACGGCCAGCACCGCTCGCTCCACCCGCCACGCCGCGGCGTGGAAGGAGCGTACGTCCTGCGCGCGGAGCGCGCGCAGCGCCTGCGGGTCGCCGAGCACCCTGCGTGCCAAGGGCGTCCCGCGGAAGATCTCCTCCTCCAGGAGATCGCAGGTGAACTCCTCCGGACTGTCGGTCCAAAGGGAATACTCCTCCTCGATGACCTGCACCTCGCGCGCGAGGTCGCGCGGGCGCAAGAGCGGCCGGGCGAAGAGTTCCGAGAGGATCTCGAGGAAGCGCGGCAAGGCTTCGGGCAGCGTGCGCCCCCAAAGGCACGTGTACTCCTTCGTCGTATAGGCGTTGAGCTCCCCGCCGTCCTCCTCGACAGCGGCGGAGAGGTCGGTGCCGGCGTAGCGCTCCGTGCCGCGGAACACGAGGTGTTCCAGCAGGTGCGCGATGCCTTCCTGGCCCGCCGGTTCGTCGACCACGGCGCCGCGCACGAAGAGGCCGAGCGAGACGCCCTGCTGCCAGGGCGCCTGCTCGGCGACGAGCGTCATCCCGTTCTCGAGACGGATCGCTTCAACCAACGCGCTGTTCCTGCATACCTCCCTGTTCGCGAGGCGCCTCTGGGCGTCCTGCCAGCCTCAGGAGCTCCTGCACGCCGACGACGCGATAGCCGCGCCGGTGCAGTTCCGCGAGCAGCCCGGGGAGTGCGGCGGCTGTACGGTCTGTCGGGTGCATCAGGATGATCGCGCCCGGTGCCAACCGACGCAGCACGCGCCCCTGGATTACGTCGGGGGTGTGGCTCTTGCGCCAGTCGATCGTGTCGATCGACCACATCACGACGCGCACCCCCTGGCGCTGCGCCGCGATGTGCACCGCAGGGCTGAGTTCTCCGTACGCAGGCCCGTAGAGCGTCGGCTTGACGCCTGTCGCCGCCTGGATGCGCTCCGCAGCACGGCTGATCTCCAGTTCGTTCTCCGCGACGCCCAAGGAGCCGACGTGGCGGTGGCGGTCCCCGTGGCTGCCGATCTCCATCCCGCTCTGGCGGATCTGGCGCGCGAGCGCGGGATTGCCCTCGGCCCAGGTCCCTCCCAGGAAGAAGGTCGCCTTGTCCCCCTTTGTCTTGAGCGCCTGAACGATCGGCGGCACGTACTCGGTGCCCCAGACGACGTTCACGGCGATCGCGACGACCTGCTTCGTCGTCGGCACCGAGCGCAGTTCGGGCGGGTAGGAGAGCGGCGCGACCAGAAGGTGCAAGAGAAGTGCCAGCATGCGATCCCTCCCAGGCGCTAGCGTGCCCAGGAGCGCCATCGGCCGAACGGAGCGGAGGG
>JAJYTV010000216.1 GCA_021792885.1 Bacillota bacterium | reverse complement strand
CTTGAGTCTTGATCTCCAGGGAGTGGCGATGTCATTCGCTGCACGCGGGTTTGCAGCCCATCCGCACATGGCGCCTGTCTACGCAGTGTTCGGAAATTGGGCAATGAGTGATGGTGGCCTGTCCGTCTCGCTGTATGTGGTCGCAGACCTCTTCATGGCGACGTGGCTTCTCAGCGCGGGCGCCCTTTTACGCAACGTCGGCCATCACTGGCTCGGGTGGAGTGGCGTTGTGTTGGCAGCCGGCCTTGCGGCAGCATCGCTGCTGGACTGGGGGTCTTTGATCCTGCTCGGGAACGACACCGCGACGCATATGATGCAGCAGAACATGGAGTTCTTCGCCCAAATCTGGGTGGCCATCGTCGCAATCCGTTGGCTGACTCTGAAACGTGCACATCACACTGAGCCATTGACGGTGTAGTCATTTGAGACGCCGCTCAAGCAACCGGGCGGCGTCTTCCCTATTGCCCGGAGATCCAGCGAGGAGGCGACCCAGAGACTGAGGAGGCATCGCAGCGGCTGACGCTCGCGATGTGGCCGTAGACCGATTCGCCTTACGAACGCACACGGAGATGCTGTTTTGGAAGACCTTCCGGCATGTTGGCCCCGGAGGAGCGAAGGTCACGAATTCCCGGGCTCTCATCTCTCCCGAAGTGGAAGCATCAAGCGATGGGGTGGCCAGTATTGAGTCAAATCCCAAAGCGAGTTTGGCACTTTTTTCAGTGTAAATATGTGGTCGACTGTTCGACGGCAGGAGTCGTTGTCCGACAGTCGAAGACGCAAAGTGACAACCTCTCTTGGGCAGGTGTGGCGCCAGTTGATCAGCTTGCGCAATGTGAGCAAGGTCTACCCGAACGGCGTCGCCGCCTTGCGCGGCGTGGAACTCGAGGTGTCGAAGGGCGAGTTCGTCTTCCTGGTAGGACCGAGCGGAGCCGGCAAGTCGACCCTGTTGCGCCTCCTCTTCCGGGAGGAGGTACCGACCAGCGGCGTCGTGCAGGTCAACGGGCATGACGTCGGCCGCATGCGCCGCCGCCAGATCCCCTTCCTGCGGCGTCAGATCGGGGTCGTCTTCCAGGATTACCGCCTTCTGCCCCAGCGTACGGTGGTGGAGAACATCGCATTCGCCCTGCGGGTTACGGAGATCCACCCGCGGGAGATCAAGCGGCGCGTCGGACAGGTGCTCGAGCTCGTCGGCCTGACGGACCGCTCCGGTGCCGTGCCTTCGCAGCTTTCTGGTGGCGAGCAGCAGCGCGTTGCTCTCGCACGGGCGATGGTCGGCCACCCGCTTGTGCTGCTCGCGGACGAGCCCACCGGCAACCTCGACCCGCAGAACGCGCAAGAGATGATGCGCATTCTCCTCGAGATCAATCGACTCGGCACGACAGTGATCATGGCGACCCACGCCGCGCAGCTCGTCGACCGGGCGCGCCAGCGCGTCGTCGCGATGGAGGACGGGCAGATCCGCCGCGACGAGTTGGCCGCCTCCTACTCGGAGGAGGTCGTGCGATGAAGCTGCGCACCTGGGCTTTCTGCCTCAGCGAGGCGAACCAGAACCTCTTGCGCAACCCCGTGCTGGCCATCGCATCCGTCACCACGACCGCCGTCTCGCTGCTGGTGCTGGGCGTCTTCCTCCTCCTGTCCGCAAACGTCAACCAGATCGCCAACACGATCGAGAGCCAGGTCGCGGTGCGCGCCTTCTTCTCGCAGTCCACGACCCCGGCACAGGAGTCTGCCGCGCTGGTGGAGGTCCGCGGCTGGCCCGGCGTGCGTTCCGCCAAGCTCGTCACCCGAGCCCAGGCCCTCTCGCAGCTGAAGCAGGAGTTCGGCAACCAGGGCAGCGTGCTCAACAGCCTCGGTTCCGCGAATCCCCTGGAGGACTCCCTCTCCGTCACGGCGAGCGCCCCGAAGGACGTGTCGCCGCTCGCGAAGCGGCTCAACGGGCTGACAGGCGTCGTCCAGGTCTCCTACCAGAGCCAGGTGGTCTCGCGGCTCTTCAACCTGATCGACGGCGTTCGGGTCGTCGGCCTCGGCCTTGGCATCCTGCTGGTGCTCGGGGCACTCCTCGTGATCAACAATGCCATCCGGCTGGGGATCATCGCCCGCCGGCGCGAGATCTCGATCATGCGCCTCGTGGGCGCGACGGAGTCGCTCGTGCACTGGCCGTTCATCCTTGAGGGACTGATCCTCGGCCTGATCGGCTCCCTCGTCGCGGCGGGCGTTTCCTGGTGGGGCTACGGCGCTGTCTACTCGAGTGCCGCGCGCTCGCTTCCCTTCCTCCCCCTCGTCTCCCCGACCCCGATCGCCCGCGACATCGCGGGGATTCTGGTGGTGCTTGGGGTGGTGCTCGGGGCGGTCGGCTTCAGGCTTTCCCTGCGGAGGCTCGCCCGCGTATGAATCAGTGGCATCAGAGGTCCCTGGCCGCAGTCTCTCTGGTTGCGGCGCTCGCCCTCGCGGCGGCCGGCACCCCGCAGGTCGCTCGCGCGGAGACGCTGCAGCAGGCCCAAAAGCAGCTGCAGCAGATCCAGCAGCAGCTCGCCAACGACAAGCAGATGCTCGTGCAGACGCAGAGTTCCCTCGCCAGCGAGCGCGCGACGCTGAACTCCGTGCACCAGAGTCTCGACGTGACGACCGCGCAGCTCGACCAGGCGCTCAACTGGGAGGCGACCCTCGGGCGGCGCATCGGGTTCAAGGAGAAGGAGATCGCGAGTACCCAGGCCAAGCTCAGCCACGACAAAGGGGTCGTGGGGTCGGCGCTCCGCGCGGTCGAGCAGGAGGGCCCGGGCGGCTACCTGAACGTGCTGCTCGGCGCCCAGTCCTTCGCGGACTTCGAGGTGCGCCTGCAGCTGTTGGGCAAGATCATCGACGCAGACGTCGCGGTGGTCCGCACCGTCCAGACGGCGGAACGCCAGCTCGTGCAGGAGCAGAAGACGCTCTCCGCCGAGCGCAGCCAGTACGCCCACGTCGCGGCGGTGCGCCAGAAGACGCAGTCGGCGCTGCAGACCCAGCTGACCTACCAGCGCCAGGCGATCGCCCAGCTGGACGCGACCTACGCGAAGCAGCAGAGCGCCGTGCAATCCGACGAGGGGAACTCGCAGGAGATCGAGCAGATCATCCAGAGCCTCTCCAGCCACGGCACCGGCAGCGGCGTGCGCGGGGTGCACTTCATCTGGCCCGTCGTCGGCCCGATCACGTCGCCCTTCGGCTGGCGCCTCGACCCGGTGATGCACCAGTGGTGGATCCACACCGGCATCGACATCGGCGTGCCGGAGGGGACGCCGATCCACGCCGCGGCGGCGGGCAAGGTGATCGTCGCGCAGTGGCTGAACGGCTACGGCTACACGATCATCATCGACGACGGCAACGGCATCGCGAACCTCTATGCCCACCAGTCCCGCTTCGCCTCGCATGTCGGCGAGGAGGTGGCGCAAGGGCAGGTGATCGGCTACGTCGGCATGACGGGATGGGCCACGGGCCCCCACCTGCACTTCGAGGTGCGCATCGACGGCAAGCCCGTGAACCCGATGCCCTACATGCCGCCCAAACCCTGATCGGCAGGAAGAGGTACCGCACCCCGGATCGGGATGCGGTACCTTCGTCTTCCAACGGAAAACTCATGAACTGCGAAAGGGTTGTTTGTTCTTGGCGAGAATAGCAGAACAGCGGATGTTCGTGGAAGAGGAGGCGGAAACACCATTCATCGGGAAGACTTGCGCATTCTGGTCTTCCCGGAGCGGGGCGGAGACGCTCGCGAGTGGAGGTTTCAACAGAGGCACCGTGCCTGGCTGAGCATCGCCGGCGCGGGGGCGGCATTCCTTGTGGCGGCTTTCGTCTACGTGCTGGTAGCCGCCTACCAAGACGTCGTCGCTGTGAACCACCTGCGCAGAGAACTCGCCATTGCGTCCCACGTGCAGGCGGAGAACCGCACGCTCCGGAAACAGGTCGCCGTCGCAGCAGAGCAGAATCAGAAGGCGCTGACAGAGGTCCAGGCGATGACGAGCGACATGCATAGCGTCGCCGGCGTCCTCGGCTTGAGCCCGAGCAGCCAAGGGCAGGGTCTCGACAACCTGTTCACGCACCTGCAGACCATCCAGCAACAGCTGCCCCAGGTCATCGCGGGCACGCAGGCGCAGGACCCGTTCGTCGCGCGGACGCCGGAAAAGCCTTCGCAGGGCCCCCCCCTGTCCGGTACCGGCCCGCAGACAAGCGGGACGCCGCCGCGCGGGGGAATCGTCCTCACGGTTCCCTTGGGCGTGACGGTCAACGCGCCGCACGCGGGAGGCACCAGCAGCAACCGCTGATCCGGTGCCTCTCCCCGCAGGTGGGAGCGCGGCGCAGGAACTTGGGCAGGGCTATCCGAACATCTCT
>JAJYTV010000215.1 GCA_021792885.1 Bacillota bacterium | reverse complement strand
TACTCGCTCACGCTCCAGCGCATCGTCCCGCCGCCACGGGAGAAGGAGAGCGTCGTGCCGGCGGACGCGCAGTCGGTGACGGTCGCCCGTGGCACGGCGGGCGGGGCGTTCTCCCTGCGCCGGACGATCACGGCGCCAGGCGAGGTGCGCACGCTGCGGGAGATCGTGAACCGGCTGCCCGTGGACACCCGGGGAGTGCATGGCTGCCTCGCCGACACGGGAGCGCGCGCTGAGGTGATCTTCCGCGCTCCGCAGGGCACCTTGACCTTCCTCGAGGATCCCGCCTGCGATTCGGTCTCCGGCCCGGGGAAGGCGGCCCTCACGGACCCCGGATACCGCCTGTGGGACGCGGTCTCGAAGCTCCTCGGGCAGTCGACGCGCTTTCTGCCCTGAGAGGCGGGGGGGGCAAAAGACGGGCGGGGCTGCGCCGGAAGTCCCTCCGCCTGCGATTCCGGCAGCGCGGCATCGGCTTCTACGACAGCCTGAACCTCGAGAGATGGCCCTGAAGTTCCTGCGCCATTCCGGCGAGGTTACGCGACATCGCCGAGATCTGCTCCGCGGATGCGCCCACCTCCTCCGTCGTGGAGCCCACTTCTTCGATGGAGGCCGCAGTCTGCGCGGATACCTGCGCGACGGACTTGATGGACGAGGAGACCTGGTCGCCGAAGGCGGCCATCTCTTCTGCGGCAGCCGTGCTTTCCTCTGTGACGCCAGCCATGCTGTCGATGGCGCCCACGACATCTTCGACACCCGCACTGACTTCTTCGGCCGCCGCGGAGATCGTCTGCGCGTGCTCGTTCGTCTGGGACATCGCCGCCAGGATGTCCTCGAGGGCATCCCCTGCGGACGTTGCCAGCGCAACGCCGGTTTCCACCTCGCGTGTCCCGGCCTCCATCGCCGCGATCGCGGCGCTGACTCCGCTCTGCATAGAACCGATCAGGGAGGCGATCTCCTTGGTCGCCTTGTTCGAGTTCTCCGCGAGCGTACGCACCTCGTCGGCGACCACCGCGAAGCCCTTGCCGAAGTCGCCCGCGCGCGCGGCTTCGATCGCGGCGTTGAGGGCGAGCAGGTTGGTCTGCTCCGCAATGCCGCTGATCACCGTGACGATCTCCCCGATCTGCTGGGATGCCACACCGAGTTCGTGGACCCGTGCAGAGGCCTCCGCCGACTTTTGCTGGATCGAGCTCATGCCCTGGACGGTCTGCCGGACGGCGGTACCGCCGCTATGGGCCGCGGAAAGGGCCTTCGCGGCTGCTGCGGTTACTTCTTGGGCCACTTCCGCGACGTGCAGCATCGCCTCCGCGATCTGACGAACCGTCTGGGAGGTCCGCGTCGCGTCGTTCGCCTGGGTCTGGGCACCTTGGGCGATCTGGCGGATGGTGGTACGCAGTTGCTCCATGACCCGTACCGACTCGTCCGCGCTTGCTGCCTGCTCGGATGCGCCGGTGGCGACGTCTTGCACCGCCGCCGCGATCTGCTGGGTTGCCTGGGCCACCTGGGCTGACGCGGTCGCCGCTTCTTTCGAGGAGGAGGCGACGTTGTCGCTGATGCGGCTCGCGGCGGTGACGAGCTCGTGGAGGCTCTTCACCATCTTGGTACCTGTCCGCAGCATCTCGCTGATCTCGTCTCTGCCTTCCACGTGCAGACCGCGCCCACGGAGATCTCCGTCAGCGATCCGCCGCATGCCTTCGACGACCGACTTCATGCGCGTGGTGGTAGAGCGCGTGATGAAGAACGCCAGCAAGAGGCCCAGCAGAGCGGCGACAGCGCTCGCGATGATCTCGACGGTTCGCGTCGCCTTGCCCATGGAGTAGACGAGCACGGCCGTGAACAGGACGATGATCACGAGAAAGGCTCCGATCAACTGCGTGCCCAGCTTCAGGTTCGTCGTGAGCCGAGACATGGGTTCACCTCTCCTTTTGGTCCGTTGGGTCGGTGGTGGCCGTTGGGAAATTGCTTGGGACGAGATTGACCGACACGTCACGCCACGGGGGCTGATCCACCACTCCCCCGGGTGCTAATCCGTGCGCTGGCGAGGGTCTAGCGCGTCGCTTCGGTCTTGGCTCCGAGACGAGGCCGCCCCATCAGGGGGCAACCTCCGCGCGGAAGGTAGACGCAGACCATGCCGGGATCCACTGCACGGCACTCCTCCAGAAGGCAAACCCGCAGCATGCCGCGGCAGCCACGCGATCCTCTCAGCTGCGGGAATGCGGTGCGCCACCGCGTGGGCGAAGTGACGGCGAGGAGCAAAGCACCCGCTCCCGGAATACTCTTTGGGCCTGTTCAGCTTCGCAGGACATGCAGCGTGAGGCTACCCTGTGCGGTCTCATCGCAGCCGACCTGGGTCTCCCTCGTGCGGGCCGACTGCCCTGTCGCCCGCCCCTACTGCGTGCAGAATCGACGCCGGCAGTAGATGGAAGGCGGCTTCCGCGGGGCCTGACCGGTGACCGGACCTTGATAGCGGCTCGCTGGCCGCTTGCAGTTGACCTGTTGTTCCAGGACAAGAACCACAACCCTCACGGGACATCGACAATGATCGACATAGTTCGCAGGGAGCTCCAGGGAACCCTTCCATGCTCAGGGGACACACGCCAAATGACCCGTAGAACAAGACAAGAGACCCACGGAAACCGTTACTCGTGTCCATTACAGTGAACACCAAATGGACCTTGACGTTTTGGGTAGACCCGAAATTGCAGCTGCGCTGCTACCCACGGGGTGGGCCTTTGATCCGGGTGTGGGGGTTTCCGAGCAACACCGCATGCTGGGCGTGGTTCTCCGGCCGGTAGGCAGCGAAGCCGTGCTTGCGCATGGCGCGTAAGCACGGCTTCGCCGCAAAACCCATGTCGGAGTATCGGTGTCGGTGATCCCCACCACGCGCGCGGTGGCCCCAAGCGCTGCCGTGGCGGGTCACTGCACGGTATGACGTTGCCTTCTCACGAGTTCCTTGATACGGAGAAACGGACCTTGCAGATCCTTTCAGCTGGCACGACTACTATCCCTCGACCTGTCTCGCGCCCAGGGCATGGATGGCTAAGAGAGCGTAAACCTGGAGATCTGGGTCTGTAGTTTTTGCGCCATCTCCGCGAGGCCTTGTGCCATGACCGCGATCTGTTCGGCCGACGCGCCGGCCTCCTCTGTCGTAGAACTCACCTCTTCGATGGAGTACGCAGCCTGGGCGGAGACCTTCGCCACCGCCTGGATCGTCTCGGTCACCTGCTGTCCGAAGCTCGAGATCTCGTTCGTCTCGCGCAAGTTGCCCTCCGCGATGCCGGCCATGTGCTCGATGGAGTCCACGGCGGAGTCGACGCTCGCACGCACCTCCTCGGACGCCGCGGAGATCGACTGCGCGCGCTCGTTCGTGCGCGCCATCGCCTCCAGAATCTCTTGGAGCGCGCTCCCGGCCGACGTCGCGAGCGCGACGCCGGTCCGCACCTCCGCGCTGCCCGCCTCCATCGCCGCGACGGCCGCGTCGACGCCGGACTGCACGGAGGCGACCAGCTGCGCGATCTCGCCGCTCGAGCGGCCGGCGTGCTCCGCAAGCTTGCGCACCTCGTCCGCGACCACCGCGAACCCCTTGCCGGACTCGCCGGCGCGCGCCGCCTCGATCGCCGCGTTCAGCGCGAGGAGGTTCGTCTGCTCGGCGATGTCGCCGATCACCGCGACGATCTCCCCGATCTCGTGCGACGCCGCGCCGAGTTCGTGGACGGCGGATGCCGCCTGCGCCGACGTCCGCTGGATGCCGCCCATCCCCTGCACCGTCTGCTCCACCGCCGCGCCGCCGCTGCGCGCTGCAAGGAGGGCCGTCGCGGCCGCCTCCGACACGTCCTGGGCCACCACGGCGACATGCTCCATCGCCTGCGCGATCTGCCGCACGGTCTCGGAGGTCCGCGCAGCGTCCTCCGCCTGGCTGCGGGCCCCGCCGGTGATCCGGTCGATCGCGCTGCGCAGCTGCTGCATGGCATGCACCGATCGGTCCGCGCCCGCAGCCTGTTGCGAGGCGCCGGAGGCGATCTCCTGCACCGCCGCAGCGATCTGCCGCGTCGACTCCGACACCTGCAGCGACGTCGCCGCCGCCTGCTGTGAGGAGGCCGCGACATTCGCGCTGATCGCGCTGGCGGTCGAGATGAGGTCGTGCAGGCCCGTGGCCATCTGGCCGCCGGCGCGCATCGCCTCGCTGATCTCGTCCTTGCCCGCGGGGCGCAGGTCGCGCCCGCGGAGGTCTCCACCCGCGATCCGCCGCATGCCCTCGACCACGGTCTTCATCCGCGCGCTCACGGAGCGCGTGATGACGATCGCGCAGAGGATCCCCAGCAGCGCCGCGAGGGCGCCCGCCGCGATCTCGATCATCCGCGTCGCCTGCTGCGTGCGCTGGTCGCCCGC
>JAJYTV010000214.1 GCA_021792885.1 Bacillota bacterium | reverse complement strand
TGCACTTCCTCCAAGAGCTCGCGGTTCGCCTCTTCGAGCGTGCGGCTGAACTCCCCGAGCATCACCTCGAGGTCGCTGCGCTCCCGCGCGTTCATCGGGGATCCCTTCCGCGCATCACCGCGCGGTACCGACTGAGGGCGCCACGCAGGCGCAGCACCGCCCTGCTGTGCAGGGCGGCCACGTAGCGCTCCGTGAGATCCATCGCCTGAGCCACCTCCTGCAGACTGTACCCGAGGTTGTAGTGGGCCGCGAGCACGTCGCGCTCGCGCTGTGGCAGCTTCTCGATGGCCGCCGCAAGGATGGACAAGAGTTCTTGCTGTTCGAGCTGCTCTTCCGGGGTGCTTTGGCCGTCTTCCGGCTCGATCCCGCTTTCCTCGAGGACCTCGATCGACCAGACCGTCGTGAAGCCGAGGTCGAGGAGCCATTCCTGGAACTCCCCCTGGCTGAGGCCGAGGCGCTCCGCCACCTCCTCGTCGCGGGCGCTGCGCAGGTTCTCCTGCTCGAGCTGCGCGTAGGCCTCGCGCACCTGCCGCTCGCGGGCCCGCAGCCTGCGCGGGAGCCGATCCTGGCTGCGCAGGCCGTCGAGGATGCGCCGGCGGATCTGGGTGCGCAGGTAGGCTTCGAGCGGCACGCCGCGCCCCGCGTCGTAGTGCTCGAGCCCCTCGAGAAGGCCGATCACCCCGTAGGAGACGACCTCGTCCCGCTCCAGGATGCCGGTCGGCAGGCGCCGCAGGATGCGCGCCGCCTGCTCCTGCACGAGCGGCAGGAAGGCCTCGCGGGACTGCCCGCCATCCTCGCGCCACCGCTCGTACGCGGCCTGCCCCCGCTCCACGCCCTACGTCCCCCCCGCGAAGAAGCGCCTGAGAAGGTTCGGCGCGAGCGCCAGGGTGCCTTTGTCGCTCGGCCCGTAGAAGCCGAAGGGCTCGGGGTGGCAGGGGATCTCCGCCAGCACCTGCTCCGAGAACGCCAGCACCGTCGCCTCGCCGGAGGAGACGCTCGGCACGCCCGAGAGCGCGAGGTAGACAGAGCGCAACGAGCCGTCGGAGAGGTCCCTCAGCAGCGCCTGTACGTCGCGCAGTCCTTCCGCCGTGCACGGGGCAAGGACGAGCCAGGTGTGCGCCCCGCGCATGTAGGCCCGGCGCACCGAATGCCCTTCGCCCGCGGGCAGCAGGACGATCTGCGCGTCCTCGAGCACCTGTCCCCAGAGGCTCACCTTCATGCGCGAGGGCTGCAGCAGGCCATGGATCTCGCGCGCGAAGGCGAGCGCGCTGCGCTCCCCGCCGCAGGTCGCGACCGCCCAGACCTCCGCCACCGGGCGTCTCGGGCGCAGGCGCTCGCGCAGCTGCGCCGCCTGGTCATGCATGGCCTACCGCTGCCTCCCGGGCGACCGCCTGCGCGAGCTGCTGGGCGGTCGGGAACCAGATGTCGTCCGGCACCATCTGCCCGTTCGTGATGGCGAAGAGCGGCAGGTCCACGACCTGCAGCGCCGCCACCAGCTTCTGGGTGGAACTCGCCTCGTCGAGTTTCGTCAGGAGAAGTCGGGTCGCAGGACCGTTCTTGAAGTAGGAGGTAAGTTCCTCCATCTCCTCGCGTCCTGTTGTGAGCGAGAGCACAAATTCGACCGATTCCGGCGAGGCGGCCGAGAGGAGTGCGAGCAGCTCGCGCCGCGCGTCGTCGCGGCGGAAGTTGCGTCCCGAGGTGTCGATCAGCACGCGGTCGCAGTATGCGAGCGCCGCGACCGCCTCGCGCATCGCCGGCGGGTCCTGCGCGACGCGCCACGGCAGGCCCATGATCTCCGCGTAGGTCTGCAGGTGGTGGACGGCCCCGATGCGGTAGGTGTCGGTCGTGATCAGCCCGACGCGCTCCCCGCGGTCGAGGGCGTAGCGGGCGGCGAGTTTCGCGATGGTCGTCGTCTTGCCGCCGCCGGTCGGTCCCACGAGCGCGAGCGTGCGCGGTTCGAGGCGGCTGAGGCGCCCTGCGATCCATGCCTCCATGTCGCCCTCCGCGGTGGGTTGCAGGCCGGGGCGCGCGGGCGTCGGCTGCACTGCGGTACGCGCGGCCTGGGCCTCCTCCGCGGAGCGCGTGCGCCCTGCGAAGACCTCGACGTATGGCCGCTCCCAGAGCCGGCGGATGCCGGTCGGCTCGTAGGTGCGCGTGCCGATGATCGTCGCGTCCTGCCCGAGCTCCTCGCGCACGCGCAGGAGCGCGGCCGTCATGTCTGGCGCCCTAAACCGCTCCACGTTCGTCGTCAATCCGGATCACCCCCCCGCTTTGCAACTTGAGGGACGGGTCGATCTCCTGGTAGCTGAGGATTGGGACGTCCTCCAGCACGGGCCTGAGGAGGCGTCTCAGGTGCGAGCGCAGTTGCGGCGCCACGACGATCGCGAGGCGGTCCTGCGCGCGGGCGGGGTCCCGCGCCGTCTGCTCCGCCGCGCGGCTCAGCTTGAGCGCCGTGTCCTGGTCGAGCGCGAGGAAGCTCTTGCCGTCCTGCCCCTGCACCCGCGCCCGGAGTTCGGCCTCGAGCCTCGGGTCGAGCGTGATCGCGACGAGCGTCTCGCCAGGCGGCGCGACCGCCTGGCTGATCGCCCGCCCGAGCGCCTGGCGCACGTACTCCGTGAGCTGGTCGGGGTCCTTCGTCTCCGTCGCGCGGTCTCCGAGCGTCTCGACGATCGTGACGAGGTCGCGGATCGGCACTCCCTCCCGCAAGAGGCCCTGCAGCACGCGGTGCACCGTGGAGAGCGTGAGGAGACCCGGCACGAGCTCGTCCACCGCCGCCGGGTCGACCTGGCGCAGGCGGTCGAGCGTCTTCTTCGCCTCCTCGCGCGAGAGGAGTTCGCTCGCGTGGCGCCGCACCGTCTCCGCGAAGTGGGTCGTGAGCACCGTCGCGGTGTCGATCACGGTGTACCCCTGCAGCACCGCCTGGTCCTGGTGCTGGCGCGCGATCCAGAGCGCGGGCAGGCCGAACGCCGGGTCGCGGGTCGCAATGCCCGGCAGCTGCCCCTCCTGCCCCATCGCGAGCAGGCGGCCGGGCATCAGCTCTCCCCGCGCCACCTCTGCGCCCCGCAGGAGGATGCGGTAGTTGTTCGGCGGCAGGGCGAGGTTGTCCTTGACGCGGACGGGCGGAAGCCAGAGGCCGAGCTCCTCCGCCACCTGCTCGCGCACCTTCTGCACGCGTTCGAAGAAGTCCCCGCCCTGCGCCTTGTCGACGAGCGACAGGAGGCCGAAGCCGAACTCCACGGCCAGCGCGTCGACCGGTGCGAGGGCGGGCGCCTGCGCGTCGGCGGGCGGCGCCGCGCCCTGGCCGGCGCCGCGTGCCTGGGGCACGGGGGCGGGTCCCCCCGCCGCCGCGAACTCCGCCTGCCCCAGAGACGCGCGGTAGCCGAGGAACGCGAAGCCCGCGGCGAGCACGATGGCCACCAGCTTCGAGATCGGGGTGAAGATGCCGAGGAACGCGACGACCCCCGCGAGCAGGTAGAGCGTGCGCGGCGCCTGCAGGAGCTGGCGCACGAGGTCCCCGCCGAAGTTCGCCTCGGACGCGGCCCGCGTCACGAGGAGGCCGGTCGCGGTGGAGATGAGCAGGGCCGGCAGCTGGCTCACGAGGCCGTCGCCCACCGACAGGATGGTGTAGGTCTGCAAGGACTGCTGCGCCCCGAGGTGCAGGAAGACCATGCCCATCACGAAGCCGCCGATGATGTTGATGGCGACGATGAGGATCGAGGCGATCGCGTCGCCGCGCACGAACTTGCTGGCACCGTCCATGGCGCCGTAGAAGTCCGCCTCCGCCGCGATCAGCCGGCGGCGCTGACGCGCCTGGGCGTCGGTGATGAGCCCGGCGTTGAGGTCCGCGTCGATCGACATCTGCTTGCCCGGCATCGCATCCAGGGTGAAGCGCGCCGCCACCTCGGAGACGCGCTCGGCGCCGCGGGTGATGACGATGAACTGCACGATGATCAGGATCAGGAAGACGATGAAGCCGACGACCGCGTTCCCGCCGACGACGAAGTTGCCGAACGTCGAGATGACCGTGCCCGCGTTCGCCTGCAGCAGGATGAGGCGCGTCGAGGAGACGTTCAGGGCGAGGCGGAAGAGCGTCGTCAGCAAGAGGAGCGCCGGGAAGGCGGAGAACTCGAGCGGATCTTTCACGTTCAGGGTGACGATCAGGATCAGAAGGGCGAAGGAGAGGTTCAGGAGGATCAGCACGTCGATCATGTAGGTCGGCAGCGGGATGATCAGCATGCCGACGATCACGAGCACGAAGAGGATCGTGCCGGACTGCCCCAGCCGCATCATGCGCTACCACCCCCCGGCGTCTGTCCCTTCTGGCGGTAGACGAAGGCGAGGACCTCGGCGACGGCGCGGAAGAGCTCGGGCGGGATCGGGTGGCCGATCTCGA
>JAJYTV010000213.1 GCA_021792885.1 Bacillota bacterium | reverse complement strand
CGCCACGATCGCGAGGCGATCGATGGTCCAGACGAAGGCGGCGTGGCCGATCTCATCGATGTAGTACTTGTTGTAGAGGATCTTGTGGATCCCGCGCACGCCTTCCGGCAGCTCCTCGCGCACCTGACGGCCGAAGAGGTTCCAGGCGAGCCAGACCGCGAAGAGCACGATCACGCTCGTGAGCGCGATCGCCCCCCAGTTCGGAACGAATGCCGCGGCCGGCAGGAGCCCGCCGGGGTATTTTGCGTAGACCGGCGCGAGCCACTGGTCGAAGAGGTTCCAGGCGCCCGGCACCGCGAGGTAGCCGCCGAAGAGCGCACCGATGGCGAGCACGACGAGCGGGATCGTCATGACGGGCGGGGACTCGTGCGGGTGGCCGTCGCCGCGGTACTGGCCGTGGAACACGAGGAAGAACAGGCGGAAGATGTAGAGCGCCGAGAAGAACGCCGCCACGACGCCGACGAGCCAGAGCCAGAAGTGGCCTGTCGCGAGCGCTTCGCCGAGGATCGCGTCCTTGGAGAAGAACCCGGAGAACAGCGGCACGCCGGCGTTCGCGGCCGCGCCGATCAGGAACGTCCAGTAGGTGATCGGCAGGAACTTCCGGAGGCCGCCCATCTTGCGCATGTCCTGCTCGCCCGAGAGCGCATGGATCACGGAGCCGGCGCCGAGGAACAGGAGCGCCTTGAAAAACGCGTGCATCGTCAGCTGGAAGATGCCTGCGGCGTAGGCCCCGATGCCGACCGCGAGGAACATGTAGCCGAGCTGGGAGACCGTCGAGTACGCGATGACGCGCTTGATGTCGTTCTGCGTGATCGCGATCGTCGCCGCGAAGAGCGCTGTGAAGGCGCCGATGCCGGCCACCCACGAGGCCGCGACCGGCGCGGCGTGGAAGATCGGGTAGGCGCGCGCCACGAGGTAGACGCCCGCCGTGACCATCGTCGCGGCGTGGATCAGGGCCGAGATCGGCGTCGGGCCCTCCATCGCGTCCGGCAGCCAGACGTGCAGCGGGAACTGGGCCGACTTGGCGGCCGCGCCGAGGTAGAGGAGGAAGGCGATCAGCTCGACCTGGAAGCTCGTGAGCGTCGAGATGTGCGAGAAGACGCCGCTGTAGCTTAGGTGCCCGAGCGTCATCACGAGGATGAAGATCGCCAGCATGATGCCGACGTCGCCCGCGACGTTCAGCACGAAGGCCTTGCGCGCCGCGGCCACCGCAGAGGGCCGCGTGTGCCAGAAGCCGATCAGGAGGTACGACGCGAGGCCCACAGCTCCCCACCCGACCAGCAGGAAGAGGAAATTGTCGGCCGTGACGAGCACCAGCATCGAAAACGCGAAGAGGTTCAGGTAGGAGAAGAAGCGCTGGAAGTTCTCGTCGTCGTGCATGTACCCGACCGAGTAGAGGTGGATCAGGAAGCCGACGCCCGTGACGATCAGGAGGAAGATCGACGACAGCGGGTCGATCAGGAGGCCGAAGTGGAGCCGGAGGGCTCCGGCCTGGATCCACTGCCAGTACACGGGATCGAAGCTGCGCTGCGACGGCGGAAGCGACAGCAGCCGCACGAAGACGGACACTGCCCAGACGAACGCAGCGCCCATCGCCCCCACGGTGACGTAGGACGTGGCCTTGCGCCCCAGGCTGCGCCCGAAGAGGGCGGCAATCAGGCTGCCGAGTGCCGGCAGGAGGAGGATTCCAATTGCGTCTGCCATGTCCTACCCCTTCATCACGCTGAGTTCGTCGACGTCGGCATGCTCTCGGTTGCGGAAGACGAGCACGATGATGGCGAGGCCGATCGCCACTTCGGCCGCCGCGACCGTGATCACGAGGAAGACGAACACGTGGCCCGCCATGTTCAGGTACTGGCGCGCGAATGCGACGAAGCTGAGGTTCACCGCGTTCCACATCAGTTCCACCGACATGAACATCTGCAGGGGGTTGCGTCGGATCAGGACGCCGACCGTGCCGAGCGCGAAGAGGAGGGCGGAGAGGATCAGATAGTACGAAATCGGCACCATGCTGCTGCCTCCCTCCTTACCGGTTCGCGCCGTGCTCTCGGCCGAGCACGATGACGCCGATGACCGCGACGAGCAGCACGACCGCCGTCAGTTCGAACGGCAGGAGGTACTGGGTGAAGAGCGCCTTGCCGAACGCGGCGATGGTGCCGAAGCTGCCGGCGTTCGGACCCGCGAGATTGCTGATCCAGTCGGCGCCTAGCATCACGTGCGCGACGAGCACGAGCAGGATCAGGCCGAAGAGCACCGCGAGCAGGAACTGGTAGGCCAAGCGGAGGCGATGCTCGTCTTTCGGCGCCTTCGTGCCTGCCATCAGCAGGGTGACGACGAAGAGGAAAAGCACCATGACCGCGCCGGCGTAGACGAGGATCTCGACGACGGCCAGGAACTCCGCGTGCAGCAGCAGGAACAAGACGCCCAGTGACGCGAGGTTCACGACGAGCGACAGCGCCGAATGCACCGGGTTCCTCGCGAGCAGCACGCCGCCGGCACCTGCGATCGCCAATGCGGCCGCAAGCCAGAAGACGACCGAACTCAGCATCCGAAGACCCCCTTTAGAGGGGCCGGGGAGTATCTCCCCGGCCCGGTTATCGTGCGACGGCGACCCAGACGGCGGTCGCGAGCGTGTTGAGGAGCGCCACCGGGAGGAGGACCTTCCAGCCGAACGCCATCAGCCGGTCGTAGCGCAGACGAGGCAGCGTGGCGCGCAGCCAGATGAAGAAGAACATGAACAGCGCGACCTTGATCACGAACCAGATCTCCGGCGGCAGCCACGGTCCGTGCCACCCGCCGAGGAAGAGGGTCGTCGCAAGGCTGGCAACAGTGACCATGTTGACGTACTCGGCCATCATAAACATGGCCCACTTCATGCCCGAGTACTCCGTGTGATAACCGGCGACGAGTTCGTTCTCCGCCTCCGGGAGGTCGAACGGTGCGCGGTTCGTCTCGGCGACCATGCAGATGACGTAGATCACGAAGCCGAGGATCTGCGGCACGATGAACCAGAGGTTCGTCTGCGCCGAGACGATGTTGTTGAGGTCCGCGCTGCCGGCGGCGATCAGCACGCCGGTGACCGAAAGGCCCATGGCGAGTTCGTAGGAGATGATCTGCGCCGAGGAGCGCAGCCCGCCGAGCAGGCTGTACTTGTTGTGCGAGGACCAGCCGCCCAGGATCAGCCCGTAGACGCCGAGCGACGTGATCGCGAAGAGGAAGAGGATGCCGACGTTCGGCCCGCCGATCTCCATCGGCACCGTCTGGCCGAAGAGGTGTACCGGTGGTCCCCAGGGGATCACCGCGAACGCGAAGAGCGCCGCGACGAGCGAGATCACCGGCGCCAGGAGGTAGACGAAGCGGTCGGCGCCGTTCGGGATGATCTCCTCCTTGAGGAGGAGCTTCAGGCCGTCCGCAACGAACTGGAGCGATCCGCCCGGACCGACGCGGTTCGGGCCCGGGCGGAACTGGAACCGCCCGAGCACCTTGCGCTCCGTCAAGGTCATCACCCCGAAGACCGAGAGCAGGATCACCGCCAGGATCAGACCCTTGACCAGAATGATGATCACGGTCGCCATCCTACTCCGACCTCCCCGCGAGGGCGCGGACTACTGCAGCGGCGCCCAGTGCCCGGTTCGCGCCATCCTGTCCCTGACGCACGAGCACGGCGCCCGGCGGCAGGCCCGGATCGACATGCAGCTGTGCGCGATAGCCGCCGACCTCGACCTCGTCGCCCTCCGCAGCGGCCGCTGCGTCGGCCACATCGGCCGCCACCGCGATGCTCGCCGCGGGAATGATCGAGGTCAGGAACGGATCTGGCGTCACGCCCTTGTGGTAGATGCTCGCAGCGGCGATCGCCGCCCCCTCTGCCGCGCGGTATCCGCCCGCAGGCGCCTTGGCGCCCTGCTGGCGGCCCTGGCCGAACAGCGGGGCGAGTGCCTGCTGCACTTCGGCGAGGATCGCGTCGTAATCCGCGTCGATGCCCAGGAGGCGGGCCATCAGTTCCCAATCGTCGAGGACGAGGGCGCCGCGCTCGGAGCCGGCGTAGTAGCGCTGGGCGCGGCCTTCCATGTTGACGAAGTGCCCGTCCGACTCGGCCCAGGCCGCGACCGGCAGCACGAGGTCGGCGCGCTCCGTGGTGTCGCTCGGCACGGTACCTGCGACGGCGAGGAACGGCAGCTTCTCGACCGCCTGCGCGGCGAGTTCCGCGTCCGGGAACTCCGAGAGGATGTCGTGTCCGAGGACCAGCAGCGCGTCGAGCTGGCCGGCGGCGGCCGCCTCCAGCATGTCGTGCGCGTCGAGCCCGCCGTCCTGCGGCACGAGGCCGGCGGCCTGCGCGCCGAAGGAGTTCGCGAGCGAGCCCACGACGAGGGTCGCCGTCATGCCGCTGCGGGCCTTGATCGCGTCCTCGAGCGCCCCG
>JAJYTV010000212.1 GCA_021792885.1 Bacillota bacterium | reverse complement strand
GACCTCGGATTCCGAGGCGTTGATGAAGATGTCGATGCGATCGCCCTGGATGGCGCCGCCCGTATCGACGGCATGGGCCAGGAAACCGCCTGCCGGCAGGTCGGGTGAACTGTAGCCCGTCACCCAGAGCAGCGTGCCGAGCGGGATGACGCTCGGGTCGACGGCGACGTCGCCCGCGACGAGCGGATTGCCGTAGTAGTCGACCGGACCGTAGGGGTAGTTGTCCTGGAGGGTCGGTGCGTACGCAGTCGCAGTCAGGTCCAATGTTCCGACCACCGTGTGGCCGTCGATCGTTTGCGTTCCGGAGTTGGGCGAGCCGGAAGAGCCGGAGGTGCTACCGGAGGCGGAGCTGTTGCCCTGGGAGGTAGCTGCCCCTGCCGCACTGGAAGTGGTACCGGAGGCGGAGCCGTTACCCTGGGAGGCAGCTGCCCCTGCCGCACTGGAGGTGGTACCGGAGGCGGAGCCGTTACCCTGGGAGGCAGCTGCCCCTGCCGAACCCGACTCGTGGTTCAGCCATGGATGGTAGCCATGGTTGACTCCCTGCCACGACCAGAAGTGGTGCTCCGACTGCCGCTTGCCCTGCCACGTGGTGGCGTGGCCGTGATGCCAGGTGGGTGACTGGGCCAGGGAGAGGCCTGGCAAGAGTAGCATCGCCGACACCGCGCCGCCAAGGATCATCAGCTTGCGCATCCGTCAACCTCCAACTCAGAGAGCGCAACCGGTTGCTGGTTTGAGTTTACGAGAACTTGCGGTTTATGTCATATCACGCAGCGGCCTTGAGAGACGCCCATCGGCGGTGGGCCATGGCGTAGTGCAAACCTTGGTTGATATACGTAAAATCGCGCCTGGGTGGGGAATTGCGGCAACCAATACTTCAATTGGCGTTGCGGAGACTGGACATTTACTTCTTTTTACTATGAGTAAGTGCTGTCGGGGCGAACAGGGGGCTCCATCGCTCTGCCTTGAAGAACTGCATGCCGCGCGGCCAAGCGCAGCCCATGTACAATCGCCGCCTCAACGTCTTCCAAGCCTAGGCCGCTTCCGCGCAGTCTTCTCGGAAGATCGTCCTCCGCGCGGTCTACGGAGACCCGCAGCAAACGACGGAGCACGGGACCCCCGTTTAGGGATCCCGTGCTCTGCTTCGGTGTTGGCTTAGTAGCCGCGGGGCGGACGCGCTTCGCGCGGACGCGCCTCGTTCACCGTGAGCTGACGACCCTGCCACTCCGAGCCGTTCAAGGCGTCGATGACAGCTTGGGCCTGCTCCTCGGGAACCTCCACGAAACCGAAACCGCGCGAGCGGCCGGTCTCGCGATCCGTCGCGATGCGAGCCGCGATCACCTCAGCGTACTGGGCGACCGCCTGCTGGAGGTCCTCATTCGTGACGCTCCACGGAAGGTTGCCGAAATAGATGGTCTTCTGCACTCCGATGCACTCCCTTCGAAACCCGACTTCGCCTGGAAGTGCACGGAGACAAGGCGCGATGGCCTGGATCCCTACGGACTCCTAGCGATGTTATGAATCTAACCTGTCCCAGGCCCTTTTAGCAAGTTACTTCGCGCTTTTGACCATATCGCGTCGAGCGAAGGTGCGTTCCGGTAACCCGGGACCGGCTCTGGAGGCCGGACGAGCCCGCTTTGATGGGTTGAAGGCGCTGGTTCGCGAGCGACAACTATGCTACATTGTGCAAGCAAGTGGTTGCATTCGAGGGAGGCGTTCGGCGCGGACAAGGCGAGCGAGACGCGTGCCCGGATCATCGAGGCAGCCTTCGCGCTGTTCGCCGAGAAGGGCTTCGCCGGCACCACGACGCGGGAGATCGCGGACTGCGCGGACGTCAACGAAGTGACGATCTTTCGCCACTTCCACAGCAAGGAGGCTCTCTTCCAGGCCGGCATCGAGGTCTACTCGCCGGTCAGGATGCTCACGGAGGAGCTGCAGCAGCGCCTCACCGGCGACGACGTGCGCGGCAACCTCGGGCACCTCGCGGCGCAGTACCTCGAGGCCGCGCTGCCGCGCGCCAAGGTGATCCACCTCGGCATGATGGAGGCGGCCCGCAACCCGGAGCTTCGCCGCATCGTCGGCCAGATCCCGCAGCGCCTCGAACTGCACCTCGCGGAGTATTTGCGCGCGCTCGAGGCGAAGGGGCGGATCCGCCATGGCGACTACGCGCTGCTCGCGCACCTTTTCTACAGCATGCTGTTCCAGCACGTCCTCTCGTCGAGCGGCGTGCAGGACTGCGTCCCGCGCCCGGAGATCCCGGCGGACCGGCTGTCCAGGGCGCTTTCGGACCTCTTCGCCGAGTACCTCAAGCCGCATCGCTCCCACGCACCCCATGAAGGAGGACCCCGTTGAAAGAGGAAACCTTCCTGCCGATCACGAGCGAGCAGCGCCTCAGCCTGATCGGCGTGTTCCTGGCCATCTTCCTCGCGGCGCTCGACCAGACGATCGTCGCGACCGCACTGCCGACGATCGTCGTCGATCTGCACGGTACGAACCTCTACGCCTGGGTCGCGACCTCCTACCTGCTCGCCTCCACCGTGGCGCTGCCCATCTTCGGCCGCCTGGCGGAGATCGTGCCGCGCAAGTGGGTGCTGCTCGTCGCCGTCGCGATCTTCCTCGTCGGATCGGCCCTCTCGGGTGCTTCGACGTCGATGGTCGCCCTGATCGCCTCCCGCGCCCTGCAGGGTATCGGTTCAGGCGGCATCTTCGCCGTCGGCGTCACCGTCCTGGGACTGCTCTTCCCACCCCGCCAGCGCGGCCGCATCCAGGGGCTCTTCGGCGCGGTGTTCGGCATCGCGAACGTCCTCGGACCATGGCTCGGCGGCGTGCTCACCGACCAGCTCTCGTGGCACTGGATCTTCTACGTCAACATGCCGTTCGGCCTCGTGGCGCTCTACTTCATCGCGGTGCACATGCCCCGCCTCGCGCCGCAGATGCGCCACCGCTTCGACTACATCGGCGCGCTCGCGATCGCCGTGATGACGGTGCCCCTGCTGCTCGCCCTGTCCTGGGGAGGCAGCACCTACGCCTGGACGTCCCCGATCATCCTCGGGCTCTTCGCCCTCTCCGCCATCGGCATCGCCGCGTTCATCGTCGCGGAACTGCGCAATCCCGAGCCCCTCTTCGTGCTGAGCCTCTTCCAGGGGCGCACCTTCCGCTGGGCGATGGTCGGATCGTTCTTCTTCGGCGCCGCCTTCCTCGGCGCGCTGCTCTTCCTGCCGTTCTACCTCGTGCAGGTGCAGGGCATCTCGGCGACGGACTCCGGCCTCTCCCTCACCCCCCTGACGCTGGGCGTCGTCGTCGGCAGCTTCGTCACGGGCCAGCTCGCCTCACGGCTCGGGCGCTACAAGGGCCTGCTGGTCGTCGGCCTCGTCTGGCTCACCGCGACCCTGTACATCTTCCACCTGCTGCTCACGCTGCACACGCCGCTCTGGCAGATCTGGGTCGTGATGGTGCTTGTGGGGCTGGGGATGGGGCCTGGCATGCCGACCTACACCCTCGCGGTGCAGAACGCTGTCCCGCTGAACCGCATCGGCCAGGCGTCGAGCGGCGCACAGTTCTTCCGGCAGATCGGTTCCTCGCTTGGCAGCGCATTGATGGGCGCCGCGCTCGTCTCGACCATGACGGTCTACGTGCCGAAGTACCTCCCGGCCAGCATGCATGCCGCCCAGAGCCAGTTCTCGTCCTCGCAGGCGAGCGAAGCGGGCTCCTCGTCGATCGACGGCACCGTGCGGCAGACCTTCGCGCGTACAGAGCGCCAGATCGACCTGGCGCTCGCCGGCAACGCCAAGGCCTACCTGGCCGTGCAGCGCAACCCTGACATCCCGGCGGCACAGAAGTCCAAGATCCCCGCGGGCGGCGTACCTGCGGAGGTCCGCAAGGGCTTTGCGCAGACCAAGGCGCTGATCGCCGCGGCCATGGGCGGCAGCGCCGCCGCGCAGGCCGCCGTGCAGCACGATTCCGAGGTGCCGTCCCAGGTCAAGGCGCTCGTCGCCCACCCGCCCCAGAGTGCGACGGTACGCGCCTCGGTGCTGCAGTCGATCGACGCGGGCCTCAAGGCCGCGGAGCCGAAGGCGGTGGCACAGGCGCTCTCGCAGGCGCAGGGCGCGGTACGCACCGCGCTGCAGCGGCTCGAGCGGCAGATCAGCCATGACCTCGTGCGCGGCTTCGACGAGGGGATCACGCAGGCGGTGCGCACGATCCTGCTCTACGCCGCCATCCTGAGCCTGCTGGCGCTCGTCTTCGCGCTCCTGCTGCCGAACGAGGAGTTGCGCCACCAGCACCAGCCCGCGGACCACGGGCCGAGCCCCGCGACAACACCCGGAGACTGACCGCGCGCCGAGGCGCCCGGCCCGCCTTTCGGCGGCCGGGCGCTTGTGGTACGTTCCCCGTAGCCCTAGACCATCGAAGCTGGGAGGCACCATGCTGCTCGAACTCACG
>JAJYTV010000211.1 GCA_021792885.1 Bacillota bacterium | reverse complement strand
TCGACAGGTCATCCGCCCCGAGGAGCTGGCAAGAGAGCCCGCGGCAGACCTGGATCAGGTACTTGCCGGTCGGCTGGCGGTGGAAGAGCGTGTAGAACGACAGCACCGACTCGACGTACGCCTCCGTGACGCCCATCAGATCGGCGACGTTCGCGACCTCCTCCGGAGGGATGTAGCCGAACTCCTCCTCGACGACGTGGAGCAGGGGGATGAGCGCTGAGGACTTCTGCGGGAAGCGCCGGAGGATCTCCTGCGCCTTCGCGAGATTTTCCGCGTTCATCGGTCCACCTCCCCGAGCACGATGTCGATCGAGCCGATCGCAGCGACAACGTCCGCGAGCATGCGGTCCTGTACCAGCACGGGCAGGGCCTGCAGGTTGTAGAACGAAGGTCCCCGCACCCGCACGCGGTAGGGCTTGCCGGAGCCGTCCGACACGACGTAGTAGCCGATCTCGCCCTTCGGGCCCTCGACCGCCGCGTACGTCTCGCCGGCCGGCACGCGGATGCCTTCGGTGAACAGCTTGAAGTGGTAGATCAGCGCCTCCATGTTGCGGCCGATGTCGGCCTTGTTCGGGGGGTAGATCTTCCAGCTGTCGACGTGCCAGGCACCTTCGGGCAGATTGTCCATCACCTGGCGGATGATCTTGAGGCTCTCCTCCATCTCGCGCATGCGCACGGAGTAGCGGGCGTAGACGTCGCCCTCCTCTGCCGTCACCACGTCGAACTCGAAGTCCTCGTAGGAGGAGTACGGGTTCCACTTGCGCAGGTCGCGATCGATGCCGGAGGCGCGCAGCGCCGGGCCGGTCCAGCCGTAGTCGAGCGCCTGCTCGAGGCTGATCACTCCCGTGCCCTTGAGGCGCTCGAGCCAGATCGGGTTCTGGTCGAGAAGGCGGTGGTACTCCTGCAGCCAGCGCGGGAAGCCGTCGAGGAACTTCTTCAGACGTTCGATGAAGCCGGGCGGCAGGTCATTCAAAAGCCCGCCGACGCGGAAGTAGCTCGGGTTCATGCGCGTGCCGGCCGCCGACTCGATCAAATCGAGGATCTGCTCGCGCTGCTGCAGACAATAGAAGAAGGGCGACATCGCACCCATGTCCATCGCCGACGTACCGAGCCACACGAGGTGACTCGCGATGCGCGAGAGCTCCGCGAACATCACCCGGATGTACTGGCAGCGCTTGGGCACTTCGACGCCGAGCAGCTTCTCCACCGCGAGCACGTAGCCGAAGTTGTTCGTGATCGGCGAGAGGTAGTCCATGCGGTCCGTGAGCGTGATCGCCTGGTTGAAGGTGAGATCCTCGCAGTTCTTCTCGATCCCGGTGTGCAGGTAGCCGATCACCGGCTCGCACGCGCGGATCTGCTCGCCGTCGAGCGCGAGGCGCACGCGCAGCACGCCGTGCGTGCTCGGGTGCTGTGGACCCAGGTTGATGACCATGGGCTTGAGGCCGGTTTCCGGATCGACCTTGCCCAGTTCCGTTTCAGCCACCGGCAAAGCCCCCCTTACTCTCGCACCAGCGGCGGCAGGGGATCGGTACCCGTCAGCGGGTAATCCTTGCGCAGCGGGTGTCCCTGCCAGTCGTCGGGCATCAGAATTCGCTTGAGGTCGGGGTGGCCGCGGAAACGGATGCCGAACAAGTCGTAGCACTCGCGCTCCGCCCAGTTGGCCGACGCGAAGACGTGCGTGATGCTCGGCACCTGCGGCTCCTCGCCGCCGACCTGCACGATGAGGCGCAGCCACTGGCGATGCCCGTTGTGATAGAGGTTGTAGACGACGTCGAAGCGCGGCTCGCGCCTGAGGTAGTCCACTGCCGACAGGTCGATGAGCATGGTGAAGCCCTGGGACTTCAAGAATGTGACAACGCTCACGATCTCGGCCGCAGCAACGTGCACCACGGTCTGATCGATCGACTGTGAGGGGCTCACGCGGTCGCCGAACGTCTCCTGCAGCTTCTCGAGGATCTCGGTCATGCCCGCGCCTCCCCCTGCGCGATCGGCATCGCCGGCGCGACAGGGCGGCCGCCTTGCATGATCTTCTGCTGGAGCTTCATGACGCCCTCGATCAGGCCTTCCGGAGTCGGCGGGCAGCCCGGGACGTAGATATCGACCGGCACTACCCGGTCGACGCCCTGGACGATCGCGTAGTTGTTGAAGACGCCGCCGACGGAAGCGCAGGCCCCCATCGAGATCACCCACTTGGGTTCCGGCATCTGGTCGTAGAGCTGGCGCACCACGGGCGCCATCTTCTGCGACACGCGACCGGCGACGATCATCACGTCCGCCTGGCGGGGCGACGCCCGCATGACCTCCGCCCCGAAGCGCGAGAGGTCGAAGCGGGATCCCGCCGTGGCCATCATCTCGATGGCGCAGCAGGCGAGCCCGAACTGGGCCGGCCACAGCGAGTTCGCACGCGCCCAGTTGGCGAGCTTATCCATGCTGGCGAAGAGGATTGGACGGTCCTCTACTCCTGCCACTGGAATCCCCCCCTCTTCCAGACATACGCGTAGCCGATGCCCAGGACGAGGATGAACATCGCCATCTCCAGCAGGCCAAACAGGCGCAACTGGTGCATGAGCACCGCCCATGGGTAGAACGAGACGGCCTCCACGTCGAAGATCATGAACAGCATCGCGACCAGATAGAACTTGACCGAAAACCGCGGCCCGACTTCCGTCTCCGGAGTAACGCCGCACTCGTACGTGGACATCTTGACCGGGTTCGGCTTGCGCGGGCCCATCACGCGGGAAGCGCCCAGGATACCGACGCCGATCACAGCGGCGACGATGAAGTAGAGCGCGATCGGAAAGTATTGCGAGAGCATACGCCCACCCCCAGCGTTGCGGAGTCCACACGTCAGTGTATCACAAGGCCCCATGGGTGGGAACGCTAAGCGTTTGGTCGTATATTCGACCGCTGGGTCCTGTCCACGCAATTGGCAGGCGGCAATCTGCTGATTGCGTCAAGGCATTGAACGGCCAGCACTATTGCCACAGGATTCCTAACTACTGACATCAACTATCTGCAATACATTGTGAACCCGCACGACCGAATATTCAATGACGGACATGCTGGCGCAATATCCGTTCTGCCACCGAAAATGCATATCGGCGTTATCCGGCGCTTCTCACCGTTTGGCGCACTGCCTGGACAAGGCCACGTGCCACAGGTTGTTGCCGTTTGATGTACGCCTGCCAGTCAGTGGGCATGATCCACATGGCGCAGCCCGTGCAAATCGGACCTTGTGCATTTCGGCACATTTCCTGCGAAACCGGTCCATTTTCAATGAATGGTAATATGTTGCCGACCGATTGTTCTCGGGATCTCGCCGCGGTGCCGCAGGTGTCCCGCCGGAAAATCGCTGCGCGTGCGGCTGGCAGCCAGGAGGCAGATCCGTACTTGGCTATCTAAGGAAAGAACCGCCGAAAGCGCGCTGCTGCGCATGTCCGAAATCCTCTCCGCCCTTTCGCACGCCCTCGACCTGACGGCGAGCGCCGAGCAGACCGCGCAACCGCGTTTCGGCTGCCGTCGGAGATTCAACGAGCCGACGCCGACTTGGCACGCGCGATAGGCATTTGCGTTTCGTGGGACGTGTCCGCTTCGAGCACTGACCGCGTACGGCGAGAAAGATCTCCAGGATCGACGCCTCCAGTTGGCTGTTGTGCGTTCGCTGATGTGCAGCCGCCGAGCGATGTGCGGCGCTCGAAGCAACGCAGCTTGACGAGCTTTCGTTCGACTTTGTGCCCAGAGTGCTTCGCCGCGCTGAAGAGCCACCTAAACGCTACGGACGACGCCCTGCAGCGCAAGACAGCACCCGGTGGAGAGAATGTCGCTACAGGCCCGAACGCCAGGGGGAATAACCTCGAGACGATCCCCACGACCATGCGCGGGGATCGTCTCGCACCAAAGAGATCGAACAGGTCTTGCCCTGACACAGAGTTCGTCCCGCCTTGGAGGGCCCAGGCGGCCCGACGCTGGCCGCGAACGGTAAACCGTTCCGTCATACCTACTCGAACCTGTCTAAACAGGTTCAAAGCTGACTTCCTGCTTCACCGAGGCCGGTTTCGTCTTCGTCATGCGACGAAGGCCAGAGCCTTCCTCTCCACAGGCTTTGCGCCTCTCGGCTGGATCCGGCGGAACTCGCCGTACCGTGTTACACTGCCTCGTCCATGCGGAACAGGGCTTACACCGCTTGTCGAGCAAGTGGACGCCTTCGAGACAACTCCATGGTACCACGGACATGCGCAAGGGACGAGGGCCGCACGCCCGGCACATCTCTCCAAGATGGAAAGATGTGCACAGATCCGATTGGATTCAAGGCGAACTGTTCATACCGTCTGATGCCACTCTCTCCCCTGCGCAGACCGCAGGCGGCGAAGTCCTCAGCGGTTGAGAGCCTTCATCGCCTGCTCGGGGTAGCGCTCGCCGGCGGCCATGCCGGCCGGGAACGCCT
>JAJYTV010000210.1 GCA_021792885.1 Bacillota bacterium | reverse complement strand
TCGACGCCAGCAACAACCGGCTGATGCTCGAACGCCTGCAGCTTTCCGCGCTCGCGACCGATCCGCGCGCGCAGTCGCGGCGGGGTCGTCAGCGCGGGGCGCTATGTCGACGAGATCCTCATGGCGCGGCTGCACCCCGGCGGTGCGATCGTACGGGAAGCCGGCGCAGAAGCGAAAGGTGCCGAGCGGGCGGACGGCATGGTAGATTGATGGCGAAGGGCGGCGAGAGGCCTTTGGAAGATCCGCGGGAGCGCGTCCTGCGCATGGCCGAGGAGCACCAGGTGGAGATCATCCAGCTCCAGTTCACGGACATCCTCGGCACGATGAAGAGCGTCAGCATCCCGCGGCAGGAACTGCCGCGGGCCCTTGAGCGCGGCATCATCTTCGACGGCTCGTCGATCGAGGGCTTCGTGCGCATCGAAGAGTCGGACATGTTCCTGATGCCCGATCCGCAGACCTACCTGCGCTACCCCTGGCAGCCGGAGGCGGCGCGGCTCCTATGCGACATCGTGCGCCCGGACGGTGGGGCGTTCGAGGGCTGCCCGCGCACGGCGCTGCGGCGGGCGATCGCCCAGGCCGCGGAGGAGGGGTTCTCGTTCGTCGCCAGCGCCGAGCCGGAGTTCTTCCTGTTCCCCGTGGGCAAGGACGGGCGCCCCCAGGTCGGGACGACGGACCAGGCGGGCTACTTCGACCTGTCGCCTGCGGACGCCGGGGAGCGGGCGCGCGCGGACATCGTCCGCCAGCTCTCCGAGATGGGTATCGCCGTGGAGGCGGCCCACCACGAGGTGTCGCCCGGCCAGCACGAGATCGATTTCCGCTACCTGCCTGGGCTGGAGATGGCCGACCTGATCGCGACGTTCCGCATCGTCGCGCGGACGATCGCGGAGCGGCACGGCCTGCACGCGACCTTCATGCCGAAGCCCGTCTTCGGGCAGAACGGCTCCGGTCTGCACCTGCACCAGTCGCTCTGGCGCGACGGCCAGAACGCCTTCTGGGATCGGCAAAGCGAGGACGGGCTCTCGGATACGGCGCGCCACTTCATCGCGGGGGTGCTCGCGCACGCGCGTGGCATCACGCTCGTCGCAAACCCGCTCGTCAACTCCTACAAGCGGCTGCAGCCGGGCTACGAGGCGCCGGTCCACATCGCGTGGTCGCTGCACAACCGCTCTCCGCTGATCCGTGTGCCGGACGAGAAGGGGGAGAACACGCGCATCGAGCTGCGCTCGCCAGACCCCTCCTGCAACCCCTACCTCCTCCTGGCGGCGACCCTGATCGCCGGTCTGGACGGCGTAAGGCGCCGGCTCGAGCCGCCGCCGCCGATCCCCCGGGACATGTACCGGCTGACGCGCGAGGAGCGCCAGGAGCTCGGAGTGGAGGAACTGCCCCGCACGCTGCGATCGGCTGTGCGGGCGCTGCGACAGGACGAGGTCGTCCGCCAGGCGCTCGGGGAGCACATCGCCCACCAGCTGATGGAGGCCAAGCAGATCGAGTGGGAGATCTACGAGTCCCAGGTGCACGGGTGGGAGATCGAGCAGTACCTCATGTCCTACTGAACGAAGAGGCCCGCCTCCGGAGGAGACGGGCCTCTTCGTTCGGCCAGCGTGCGAACCGAGTGATGTACGAAACCGCCGCTACGGTTCGGGGCGGCGGTGCGTCTGAGGATGGAGTCCACACTTTGTTGCAAGGACGGCCGGACGCTAGTGCTGCGGGACGGCCGCCCCGCCGTAGAGACGCAGCAGACCGACGACGCGGCCGATGATGCCGAGTTCCGCAGGGCGCAGATCGGCATAGGCCGGGTTCGCCGCACGCAGCACCCAGGCTTGTCCGTCGCGCTCGAGCGTCTTCACGGTCGCTTCGCCCTCGATCAGTGCGACGACCAGTGCGCCGCGCTCTGCGGAACTCGTCTGGCGCACGATCACGAGGTCGCCGTCGTGGATGCCCCGCCCGATCATCGAGTCGCCTCGCACGCGCAGCAGGAAGTGCACGCCCGGCCCGACGAGGTCGAGCGGCAGGGCGATTTCACCCTCCCGGAACTCCTCCGCCAGGATCGGCTGGCCGGCGGCGACCTTTCCGATGAGGGGGAGGCGCACGAGCTGCTGCCGCTGGCCGACGAGCTCGATCGTCCTGCTCTTCGCGCCGTCACGGCGGATCAGGTTCGCCTGCTCGAGGCGGAGCAGGTAGGAGTGCACGGTCGACGTCGACTTCAGTCCAGCAGCTTGGCAGATCTCCCGGATCGACGGGGGATAGCCGCGCTCTTCGGTGCTCTTGCGGATGAATTCGAGGATCCGCTCTTCCCGGTCGTGCGACCGCGCGCGGGGCATCGCGTCACCTTCCTCTGCCTGGAGCAATTGCACCAGAAGAGGGGAGAATTCCTGCAGATGAAAACACGTGGCGCGCAGATCGACAAGAAATGCTTGCTAGTAGCGCCGGGGACGGGGCTGCTGCTGCGCCATGGTCTCTTCCGCGACCTCGATCGCGGCCTGCACGAGCCGGCCGCATTTCTCGGATGAGACGCCTCCCCAGCCCTCGCGCTCGACGATGGCGCTGACGCCCAGCTTCGGGGCCAGCTTCTGCTTCAGCGATTCGCTCATCAGCTTCGCCAAGACGATCCTCCTCCTCGTCCACAGTGTGCGCGCTCGCCGCTCTGCCGACGCAGGGGGAAGCTGGGGCGCGGGCCGCAGACGTCCGCATCATCCAGGAGGCGCCTATGCTCCCAAGGAGAGGGCGATGGCGCCTGCGGCGATCAGCAGCGATCCGACGACGCGGGACCGCCCGCGCGCCTCGTGCAGGACGTAGATGCCGAAGAGGGTGCCGAATACGATGCTGACCTCGCGCATCGGTGCTAGCTGCGCCACCGGCGCGCGCTGCAGCGCCCAGAGGAAGAGGAGGTAGCTGAGCGGCGAGAGGACGCCCGCCAGAAGTACGTATCCGAGGCTTTTGCGCCACTCCCCGAGAACGTCTTTCGTGCGCAGAGCGGCTGGCGTCAGGAAGACAAGGTTCCCGGCGTTGCTCAGCGCGTTCAGCGCGATCGCGGGCACGTAGTGCAGCGTCAGCTTGTCGACGAGGGTGTAGGAGGCGATCGCGAGCCCGACCGCGAGCCCGATGTACGCCGTGCGGCGGGGGATCTCTCTGGGGCGCGGTCCCCCGCCGACGCAGAGGACGCCGAGCACAACCAGCAGGGCGCCGATCCAGCCCAAGGGCTGCAGGCGCTCGCCAAGCGATAGGACGCCGAAGAGGGGAACGAGGAGCGGCGATGTCCCGCGCATGAGCGGGTAGACCTGGGAGAGGTCTCCGAGCGCGTAGCTGCGCCCGAGCAGCAACACGTAGACACCGTGCAGCGCGATCGTCAGGAGGAGCAGCAGGAGGCCTGCGGGCGGCAGCGGATGGCCGGCAAGGCTCCACGCGGCGAACGGCCCGTAGACAGCGACGGCCACCCATTGGAAGGACCAGAGGAAGAGGAGCGGGCGTCTACTGCGCTTCGCCCAGAGGTTCCACGTTGCGTGCACGATGCCGGAGGCCGTCACGAGCGCGGCGGGCAACAAGGACATAAAGAGAGAGCCTCCTTGGATTGGAGACTCTTCAGGGCATGGCTGGAGACGGCGCTCCGCGCGATCTTCTTTCATCCGGACTGTACCGTCGGTACAGGACTTGCACCTGTTCGTGCCTTGCGGCTCGCGGACTTCGCCTCATCGGCGTCACCGCCGGTAGGGAATTGGGGACTGGCCCCGCACCCTGCCCCGAAGATCATGCACATTGTCGCACATTCGCGGTGGCGGGCGGGAGACTAGATCTCCCGCCCGCCACGCCTCAGAGCGGTTCGAATTCCGCCGCGAAATGACGCAGGGTGGGGGGCTCGAACGTGAAGCGGTATCCTCCGACGCCGTCTTTGCGCGCGAGGATCCGCCGGCAGGCCTCTGCGACCTGGGCGAGATGCGCCTGGCTGTAGACGCGCCGGGGAATCGCGAGGCGCACGAGGTCGAGCGCGGGGTAGTCGTGCTCGCCCGTCTTCGGATCGCGGCCCGAGAGCACGGTGCCGATCTCCACGGCGCGGATGCCGCGCTCGCGGTAGAGCTCGACGCTCAACGCCCAGCCGGGAAACGCGTCGCGCGCGATGTGCCCCAGCATCCGGCCCGCGTCGATGTAGACGCCGTGCCCGCCGGCGGGGGACATCACGGGCACGCCCATCTCCTGCAGCGCCCCATGGAGCTCGGCCACCTGCGCCGTGCGGTAGGCGAGGTGGGATTCCATGACCGCTTCGCGCAGCCCCTGTGCGAGCGCCGCGAGGTCGCGACCGGCGAGGCCGCCATACGTCGCGTAGCCTTCGTAGAGGATGCCGAAGTCCCGCACGCTGCGGTAGAGGTCCTGCGAGCGCAGCGCGACGAAGCCGCCGATGTTGACCATCGGGTCCTTCTTCGCCGACATCGTGCAGCCGTCGGCGAAGGAC
>JAJYTV010000209.1 GCA_021792885.1 Bacillota bacterium | reverse complement strand
TCGGCACCTCTTTGCCGTCCGCCGCCTGCGCGGTCACGTTCAGGGCATCCGAGCCGATCATGAAGTCGACGTGGGTCATGCTCTGGTTGAGCCCCGCCGCGATGAGCTCCTCCTCGGACATGTCGCGCCCGCCCGCAAGGCAGGTCGGGTAGGCCATTCCGATCGCGATGTGGCACGACGCGTTCTCGTCGTAGAGCGTGTTGTAGTAGAGCTTGCCGGACCGGGCGATCGGCGAATCCTGCGAGACGAGCGCGATCTCCCCGAGGCGGCGGCCGCCCTCGTCCGTCTCGATGATCGAGCGCAGCGCCTCGAGTCCCGTGTCCGCCTCGTACTTGACGATCTGCCCGTCCTTCAGTTCGAGCCGGATGTTCTCCACCGTCACGCCGTTGTAGTTGAGCGGCATCGTCGCGCGCACCGTGCCGTTCACGCCATCGCGCTGCGGCGCCGTGAAGGCCTCCTCGGTCGGCAGGTTGACGACGCAGAAGGTTCCCTGCGCATCCGTCTCGCCGGCCGAGAGCCAGAGGTGCCCCTTCGGCAGCCGCACGACGAGGTCCGTGCCGGGCCCCTCGTAGTGCAGGCTCTCGAAGGCATGGCCGGTCAGGAAGTCTGCGCGCCGCTTGAGGTCCTCGACGTGCTCTTCCCAGGCCTGGATCGGGTCGTCGCGGTCGATGCGGCAGAGGTGGAAAAGCTCGTTCCAAAGGTGCGCGAGCGCCGCGTCGGGGGCTTCCTCCGGGTAGACCTGCGCCGCCCACTCCTGCGTCGCGGGGGAGATGACGAGCCAGCTCGTCTCGGTCTTGGCGACCGCGTCCTGCACCTTCTTCATCGCCTTCTGCTGTGCCAGCGTCGCCGACGCGAGCCGCTGCGGGTCCACGTCCTTGTAGAGGTCCGGGGTCGGGGCGTAGACCGAGATGCGTGCGGTCCCCTGGTCGAGGAGCGTCTCGTGCTTGTGCACGAGCCACTGCGGGACGTCGACGAGCGCCTCGTCGGATGCCATGAGGTAGCGGGTCAGGCCCACCTGGTCGTCGTGCCAGTCGACGTAGACGTCATACGCACCCGCCGCGTAGCTTTCACGCACCAGCCGTCGCACGTACTCCGCCGCCTGCACCGGGGCGTTGATCAGGACCCGCTGGCCCTTCTGGACATTGATGCCGATCTGCACTGCAAGCTTGGCATAGAGATCGAGGTTCTCGTCGAACGAACGCATGGGAGGCCTCCTTCGCCCGCCGGCTCCCCGGCGGTGTCATGCCCTAGTCTTGGCGAAGCTGCGTTCGAATCCTGCACCCGCCGATGGCAGCCTAGAACGCCCAGCGCCCCTTGCGCAGGAGGGGAACCTCTTCGCCGTCTGCCCCCTCGCCGATGACGTCCAGCTCGTCCGAGCCGATCATGAAGTCGACGTGGGTCATGCTGCGGTTCGCGCCCTCCGCAAGGAGCTGCTCGTCGGACATGCCCGTCCCGCCCTCGATGCAGAACGGGACCGCCGCGCCGATCGCGATGTGGCACGACGCGTTCTCGTCGTAGAGCGTGTTGTAGAAGAGCCTGCCGGAGCGGGCGATCGGCGACTCCTGCGAGACGAGCGCGATCTCTCCCAGGCGGCGGCTGCCCTCGTCGGACTCGATGATCGAGCGCAGCGCCTCCTTGCCCCTGTCCGCATCGTAGCGGACGATCTCGCCGTGCCTGAGTTCGAGCCGGATGTTCTCCACGGTCACGCCATTGTAGTTGAGCGGCATGCTCGCCCGCACCGTGCCGTTCACCCCATCGCGCTGCGGCGCGGTGAAGGCCTCCTCGGTCGGGATGTTCGCCACGTAGGGCGTACCGGCCTCATCCGGCATCTCGGCCGTCTGCCAGTGGTGACGCGCCGGCAACTCGACGGTGAGGTCGGTGCCGGGTCCTGCGTAGCGCAGGCGGCGGAAGGCGTGGCGGTTCAGGAAGTCCGCGCGGCGCCGCAGGTCGTCGATGTGCTGGCGCCAGGCGGCGATCGGGTCCTCGAGGTCGAGGCGGCAGAGGTGGAAGATGGTCTCCCAGAGGTGGGCGACCCCCTCCTCCCCGGGTTCGTCCGGGTAGACCTGCGCCGCCCATTGCCGGGTCGCAGGCGAGATGATCAGCCAGTTCGTCTTCGCGAGGCGTTCCTCGCTCGCCTTGCGGGTCGCCTGACGGTTCGCGCGCGTCGCCTTCGCGAGGCGCGCAGGGTCGACGCCCTGGAAGAGGTTCGGCGTCGGCGCCGCGACAGAGAGGTGCGCGGCGCGCTGTGCGACGAGCGTCTCGAAGCGCTCGACCGCCCAGCTGGGCACGTCCTCGAGCGCCGCGTCGGGGGCCATCTCGTAGCGGGTCAACGAGACCTGGTCGTCCCGCCAGTCGACGTGGACGTCGTACGCCCCCGCGGCGTATGCCTCCCGGACCAGGCGGCGGACATACTCCACGGACTGGAGCGGCGCGCTGACCGATAGCCGCTGGCCTTCACGCAGGTGCAGGCCGACCTGGATGGCGAGGCGCGCGTACAGGTCGAGGTTCTCCTCGAACGAGCGCATGCATTTCCTCCTTGCCGGGCCGCCGCAAGCCGGCGGCTCTCTCTGGGGATTGGCCAGGCCCCAGCGTTCTCCTCTTGCGACCGTCAGTAGAGGCGGGGTGGCCGCCGTCGATTGGAAAGAGCAACTCTATTCCCCGCGCCTCACCATGTCTGCGGACACACCTCTGTTGCATGCCTTCGCATGCCGCAGCGACTCCGATCGCGCGGTGAATCGGTCGTCTCAGTGCTCAGAAGCGAAAGTCGATCGTCAGCGGCAGCACGAAGATGACCGTCCCGACCTCCGCCTCGTGCGGCGCCGGCCTTGCGGCGACGCCTGCCGCATCGCGGATCTCCCCGACGATCTCGTCCACCGCTTCGGGGGGTGTCACGAGCAGCAGCACCGTCGTGCCGCGCCGCATGAAGCCGCCTTGCGCCGTGAGGCGGGTATAGCGCCTGTCCTGGTGGCGCAGGCGCGCTTCCACGCGCTGCACGCGGGATTCCGGCACCACCGCGAGGATGCACTTCTTCTCCGCCGACTCCTCCGCCACCCGGACTCCCCCTTCCGTCGATCCTCATTGTACGCGCAGGTGCGGCAACGGCTCAAAGAGTTCCTCGGCCTGCACCACGATCCCCCTGCCCCGGCGCTCCACCCGCCCGCGCACGCCCAGCACCGGCGGCCGGTCGCCGAACAGGAGGTCCCCCTGCAGGCGGTAGACCTCCTCGAAGGCGGCGAGGTCCAAAAGCCCCGTCTCGTCCTCCAGCATGAAGAAGGCGACCACCCGCCCGCTGCGCGTCGGCGGCCGGTGGGGGCGGAAGAGCACGCCCGCGACCGAGGTCTCGGTACGGTGGCGCAGGCGGCGCACCTGCTCTACCGACCGGATCCCCTGTCCCTGCAGCTGCGCGCGCAGCGTGCGCATCAGGCGGTCCGGCCCGCGCAGCCCCAGCACCGCCTCCTGGCGCCAGAAGCGCTGCCAGGGCGGGAAGTCTGGCAGGTCGGGCGGCGTCTCGGGGAAGAGCCCGCCCTCTCCGATCCGTCCCACCTGCCAGAGCAGGCGGCGGCGGTTGCGGTCGAGGCGGTCGAGCGCCCCCGCGTCGATCAGGGCCTGCAGTGCGTCGGCAGAGAGGCCCGCCCGCTGCGCGAGGTCCCGCAGCGAGCGAAACGGCCCCGCGCGCCGGGCCGCGAGGATCGCCTGCCTTGCCCGCTCCCCCAGCCCGCGCACGGCACACAGGCCGACCCGCACCCGCCCATCCCGCTCGACGCGGTAGAGGTCCTCCGAGCGCCCGATGTCGAGCGGCGCGAAGCGCACCCCGCGCCGCATCGCCTCGGCGACCAGGATATGCGGCGGGTAGTAGCCCATCGGCTGCTGCGAGAGGAGCGCCGCGAAGAGCGCCTCCGGGCGCCGCGCCGAGAGCTGCGCCGTGCGCAGCGCGGTGTGCGCGAAGGCGGCCGCGTGCGCTTCGGGGAAACCGTAGCTCGCATAGCCCTGGAGCATGCGGAAGATCTCCCGCGCGACGGCCTCGTCCGTGCCGCCGGCCGTCGCCTGGGCGACGAACCGCTCCCCGATCGCCGCCATCTCCTGCGCCGAACGCGCGTGGGTCATCACGCGGCGCAGCTGGTCCGCCTCGCCCGGCGAGAAGCCGCCGACGGTCGTCGCGATCTCGATCACCTGCTCCTGGAAGAGCACGACGCCGTACGTCTTCTCCAGGATCGGCGCAAGGCGCGGGTCGAGGTAGGAGATCTCCTCCCGTCCGGCGCGGCGGCGCAGGTACGGCTCGACCATGTTGCCCTTGATCGGCCCCGGCCGGATGATCGCGATCGCATGCACGATGTCCTCGAACCCCCGCGCGCCCATCCGGCCTTGCAGCGCGCGCTGCGCAGGGCTCTCCAGCTGGAAGAGCCCGATCGTCTCGCCGCGCGCGACGATCCCGAGCGCCAAGAGATCC
>JAJYTV010000208.1 GCA_021792885.1 Bacillota bacterium | reverse complement strand
TTCACGGCGCAGGCCCCCGGCAAGTACACGGTGACGGCGACCGTCGCGGGCAGCGCCGTGACGCACCCCCTGACGGTAACCGTTCAGGCCCCGACGCAGATGGCGATCTACCAGTTGCCGGAGGTCTCCGGCGTCGGACAGCAGGTCGCCTTCACCGTCACGATCCTCGACCAGTACGGCGCGCGCGACACCTCCGCGTCGCAGACGCCCGTCACCCTCGTGGCGACGAGCCCCGGCGCCTCGCCCGTCACGCTGACCGCCACCGCGCAGTCCGGACAGGTGGGCATGACCTTCACCCCGCCGTCGGCGGGCGCCTGGCAGCTGCAGGCCTCGGCGGCGGGCGTCTCGCCCGCGACCGCGGCGTTCGACGTGCTCGCCCAGCCGTTCGGCGCGCTGCAGCTGAACGGCAGCGCGACGGTGCTGCCCGGCCAGACCGCGGACTTCACCGCCGCGCTGCCGCAGGGAGCGAGCGAGTCCTCGCCCGTCGTCCTCACCTCCTCGGACCCCTCGGTCCTCGCGGTCCAGGGCAGCGGCCAGACCGGCCTCACCGCTTCAGGCGCCACGTTCCAGGTGCAGGCGGTCGGCACCGGCAGCGCGACCCTGACGCTGCAAAACCCCCTTGACGCCTACTCCTCCGCCTCCTGGACCGTCGTCGTGCCGGCTCTCGGCTCTCTCTCGATGGCACCGCCGCCCACCGCGACGGCGGGCCAGGCGGTCACGTCGGACGTGCAGGTCGACAGTAGCGGCGTGCCCGCACCGCCCGCCGACGTCTCCTTGACGCTCACGAATCCCCAGGGCGTCGCCGTCTCGACGGTGAACGCCACGGCCTCCGCCTCCGGCGTCGCGCCGTTCAACCTCAAGGAGGATGAGGCGGGGACCTGGTCGCTCAGCGCGAGCGCCCCCGGCTACACCTCGACGAAGACAACCTGGACCGTGGACCCCGGCCCCGCGACCCAGCTGATCGCGACCGGCGCCCCCTCCACGATCGTCGTGCTGGGCCACACCGCGAACCTGCAGGTCATGGCGGCCGACGCCTATGACAACCCCGTCTCCGAGCCGCTGTCGGTGACCATGCAGGCGACAGGCAGTGCAGGCACCCTCTCCACCGAGAGCGCCTCCCTGGCCGGACCTGGTCCGGCCGCGACCTTCACCCCCACGGCGCCCGGCACCGAGAGCGTCCTCGTGACCCCCACCTCGAATCCCTCGCTGGGTGCGGTGAAGGTGACCTTCCGCGTCGTGCAGACCGCCGCGGACGTCGTCCAGGGCAAGGGCGTCTGGCTGCTCGAGAGCGACTGGGCGAAGGCGAACCAGGCCCAACTGATCGCAAGTCTGCAGCAGCTCGGCGTGACGCACGTCTACCTCGAGGTGGAGGGCACCTGGGGCTTCTACGGCAGCTCGGCGCTGCGCCACTTCCTCTACCGCGCGCACGACGCCGGCATCGCCGTACTCGCCTGGGTCTACCCCTATCTCAACAACGTCCCCCTGGATTCGAACCTCACGACGCAGGTCGTGAACTACACCGCACCGACGGGGGACAAGCCCGACGGCATCGCGGCCGACATCGAGGAGAACATCAGCGCGAGCGCGGTCGGCTCGTACGCGCAGGCGGTGCGTCAGGCGCTCGGACCGCAGGGCGTGCTGATCGCGGTCACCTACCCGCCGATCTACCACGAGAACTACCCCTACGCCGCCCTGGCGCCGTACGTCACGGCCTACGCGCCGATGGACTACTGGCACTACCAGGCCGTCAGCGAGGACTTCCTGTCCGCGTACAACTACGTCTACCAAACGGTCGGGCTGATCCACCAGCTCTCCGGGAACGCGAGCATCCCCGTGTCGGTGATCGCCCAGGCGTACGACATGTTCTCCAAGGGCGAGCAGGGTATCTTCAGCCCGACCGAGTTCGAGGAGGAGGCGGCCTTCCAGGCGGCGAGCGACGCGGGTGCGATCGGCATCTCGTTCTACCGCCTGCCGACGATGACAGCGCAGGAGACGCAGGCGATCACGCAGCTGCCCTATCCCTACCCCAGCAACTAACGCAGCGGCAGCCCGCCGCGCTGCGCGGCACCGCACGAAGAGCGCCCCGTCGAGCACCTCTCGGCGGGGCGCTCTTCGTTCCTTGGGCATGCGATCGCCGGCAGACGCGATCCTCTGGGAATCTGTACCTTACGAATAATTTTTCACCCTGGAACGGCAGGATTGCCCGCACCCGGGTAGTATTCCATGCCCCTAAGCCCCGTCCGATCTTTCTTGTCTGCGCCCTGCCGCACCGCCTGGGGCGGTCTAAGCACAGTTCCCCTATTGGCGAGGGAGGACGCAGGAAAGGGCTCCCGCGAGTGCCGGTTCCGAAGGAGTTCCCTTTGGCCGCTGCGAGCTTCCGCGTGCGCCCCTGCCATCCGTCACCCCAGGAGGAATCCCGATGCAGCTCGACTCCAGCGATTGGGCAAGCATCATCGCGTTCGTCGGGTGGACCGACCAGGACCAGCGCCTCTGCTCCCGCGTAGACTGGTCCGTCCTCGCCGAGCGCGTTCCGGGCCCCTTCTACGAGCGGGTCCAGTCCGTTCCCGCCTTGGACCGCATGGTGCGCCAGAACTCGAGCTACGAGCGGCTGCGCGGCACCCTCGCCCAGTACACCATGCAGCTCGTCGAGGATCCGCGCCTCGAATCGACCCGCGACCGCATCGCCCGGATCGGGCGCATCCATGCGAAGATCGGGCTCTCCACCGAATGGTACCTCGGGGCATACCGGCTCTTCTGGGAGCACTCCTGGAAGCTCGTCGACGAGACGACGCCCGACGCCGCGGAGCGCGACAAGCTGCGCGAGGCCGTCGCGAAGCGCCTCAGCCTCGACATGATCCTGGTCAGCCTGGTCTACGAACTCGCGCAGGCGGAGCGGCTGCGCGAACTGCAGTCGACGCTGCAGCAGCTCGCCGAGAGCCTTTCCGCCATGTCGGAGGAGACGAGCGCGGCCGCCTCGGACTCCGCCGCCGTGCTGAAAGGCTTGCTCGGGGAGAGCGCGCGGGTTACGGCGGAGATGGAGGCGGTCGTCTCCTCGACGTCCGACGGCACGTCGGATGTCGAGGCGGTGAACACCGGCAGCGCGGGAGCCATCCAGGCGATGCAACGCGTGGAGGCGGCGGCGCGGGAGATGCAGGAGCAGTCCCAGCTCGTCGCGAGCGCCGTCGAGGCGATCCGCGAGATCGCGGCGCAGACGAACCTCCTCTCGTTGAACGCCGCGATCGAGGCGGCGCGCGCCGGCGAGGCCGGCCGCGGCTTCGCCGTCGTGGCGCAGGAGGTGCGCCGTCTCGCGGACCGCTCGAAATCCTCTGCGGCCGACGCCCAAAGGCGCCTCGAGCAGTCCGGCCTCGCCACGAAGGCGCTCGCACTCTCCGTGGACGAGGCGAACCGTTCGGTCTCCCAGAACGCGGCGCTGCTCGGACGGCTCGCGGAGCAGTTCCGCAACATCGCAGAGCGCGCCCAGGTCGCGAAGGCCGCGACCGACGGCGTGGGGGCGATGGCGGCGCAGGTCGCGTCCTCAGGCGAGCAGGTGCGCATCGCGTCGGGCGAAACCGCGACGGCCGCGACCCAGATTGCGCAGATGACCGCGGCGCTCGGCGAACTGATGCGCCACTGAAATCATGGCTCTTGCGCACTTTTGATGTAACGAGCGCATTTCAAGCGAAAGGTGCTCACCAAGGACTGGGTGAGATCAGCCCGGCAGGTGGAAGATCACGCGGCTACGGAGCAGGTTGTGCCTGCCGCGTCCGCCGTATCCTTACACGGCGCGCTTGATGAGCTTGAGGCGGTGAATGGAGCCCTCAACTGGCCCCTTGGCTCCAATTCAGGGTGATGCCGTTGTGGACGGCGTCGATATCACGCCAGCAGCGTAGGCAAAGGCCTTCCAGTCGGGGAGACCGGCATCAGTGGCGTTGCTGAGCCAAGCGTCAAACGCGCCGGCGTCGTGCCCGCGGACCGCGCGGCCAAACTCGTGGGCCAGGGAGATGCACGTGGCGAGGGATGGGTCGCTGGAGCCGATGCTGGCCAGGAACAGTTCCTCGTCAGGGGTCCGTACCTTCTTGAAAACGAGTCGACGGAAGGAGCGGGGTGAGACGGTCTGCGGTGCGGCACGGAGCGCCGACGCGCCCTTGCGGGTCTCGCCATTCGCCCGCCAGGGCTGAAGAGAGGCGTACAGGCTGGTTTACGAGCCGGAGTAGCCCTGGGCGCGGATTTCTGCGAGGAGAGTGCGGTCGTTATGCTCCCCTTCGTTCCACCGTCGCTGCAGGGGGCGTAGGTGTCCAAGATACAGGAGAGCGCATTATCTGGGACGCCGCACAGGTAACGGCGGAGGGTTCCCCGAGTAAGGTGCAAGGTGGCAGCGATCGCCGAGATTGATGCGCCCTGCTGGAACAGGTCACGGACGGTGTCCTGGCGGTTCCGCCAACGCAAGC
>JAJYTV010000207.1 GCA_021792885.1 Bacillota bacterium | reverse complement strand
GGAGAAGGGCAGCGTACAGGCGCTGCCATCCCCTGACGAGGAGCGGCTGCGCGCGCTGAACGACGCGCTCCTCGAGCGGCCCGAGGGGCTGGAGGCGAACGCCAAGCTGGAGCGTCTGCTGCAGCGGCGGCGTGAACTCCTGGACCGCCCCCAGGGCATCGACTGGGCCCATGCGGAGGCGCTCGCCTTCGCGACGATCCTCGAGGACGGAACGCCGATCCGCCTCGCCGGGCAGGACAGCGAGCGCGGCACCTTCAGCCAGCGCCACCTGGTGCTGCACGACGCGAAGACCGGGCGGACCTACGCTCCCCACAACCACCTACCCAAGGCCCGCGCGAGCTTCGACGTGTACAACAGCCCCCTGTCGGAGACGGCGGCGATGGGCTTCGAGTACGGCTACGGGCTGCGCGCCCCGGAGGCATTCGTGCTCTGGGAGGCCCAGTTCGGCGACTTCGCGAACGTCGGCCAGGTGATCGTCGACCAGTTCCTCTCCGCAGCGCGCGCGAAGTGGAGCGAGACCTCCGGCCTCACACTGCTCCTGCCGCACGGCTACGAGGGGCAGGGCCCCGAGCATTCGAGCGGCCGGCTGGAGCGCTACCTGCAGCTGGCGGCGCAGGAGAACCTGCGCATCGCGAACTGCACCACCTCGTCGCAGTACTTCCACCTGCTCCGCTTGCAGGCCGCCTCGCTGAAGCAGCGTCCGCGCCCGCTGATCGTCATGACGCCGAAGAGCCTGCTTCGCCACCCGCTCGCCGGCTCCAGTCTGGCCCATCTCGCGCAGGGCCAGTTCCAGCCGGTGCTCGACGACGAGGAGGCCGCCGCGCGCAGGGCCAAGGTGGAGCGCATCGTGCTGTGCAGCGGCAAGATCTCCGTGGAATACCGCGCGGCCGCCAAGGAGAACCGGGACTATGAGCGCGCGGCACTCTTGCGCGTCGAGCTCCTGTACCCGTTCCCGGAGGAAGACATCCGCGGGCTGCTCGCGAGCTACCCCGCCGCGCGGGAATTCCTCTGGGTCCAGGAGGAACCGCGCAACATGGGCGCCTTCACCTACATCGCACCGCGGCTGCAGGACCTCTTGCCGAACGGCGCACAACTGCACTACGTCGGCCGTCCCGAGCGGGCAGCCACGGCCGAGGGCATGCCGGAGGCCCATCAGGCGGAGCACGAGCGCATCCTAGGAGAGGCGCTGTCGGGGAACCTGCCGCTCAAACTTGAGACGCGGGGTGGGAAGAGACGTGCCAAGTGAGATCACGGTCCCGGCGCTCGGCGAATCGATCGTCGAGGCGACCGTCGGCCGCTGGTTGAAGAAGCCCGGTGACGCAGTAGTGCAAGGCGACGCGCTCGTCGAGCTGGAAACCGACAAGGTGAACCTTGAAGTGCAGGCCCAGGAGTCCGGCGTGCTCTCCGAAGTGCGCAAGGCCGAGGGCGAGACCGTGACGATCGGCGAGGTGCTCGGTATCCTCTCCGAGGGTGCGGCGCCGGCAGCTGCGGCTCCGGCCCCAGCGACCGTCGAACCTGCTCCCGCCGCGGCGCCTGCGGTGCCGCAGCCAGCGGCTGCACCCGCACCTGTCCCGGCGCCCGCCGCGGCGGCGGAGGAGGCGGGCGGCCCGACGTCCCCCGAGGTGCGTCGGCTGGCCCAGGACCTGCAGGTGGATCTCGCCCACCTACCCGGCAGCGGGCCGCGCGGACGCGTGACACGCGAGGATGTGGTCTCGTTCGCACGCGCCCAGCGGCCACCGGCTGCCGCCCCGACAGCCCCGCCCGCTGCGCCCCGGCCCGTCGCTGCCCCCGCGGTGCCGGCGAGCCTGCCCGACTTCGACGAGGGAGGTCGCCGCGAGGAGCGGGTGCACATGTCCCGCCGGCGCCAGACGATCGCGAAGCGGCTCGTCGAGGCGCAACACCAGGCGGCCATGCTGACGACCTTCAACGAAGTCGACCTGTCGGCCGTCATGGCGGTACGCAAGGAACGCAAGGACGCCTTCAAGGAGAAGCACGGCGTCTCCTTGGGCCTGATGTCCTTCTTCACCAAGGCGGCACTCTCGGCGCTCAAGGCCTACCCCCGCCTGAACGCGGAGATCCAGGGCGACGACATGGTGCTCAAGCGCTACTACGACATCGGCATCGCCGTCTCGACCGGCGAAGGACTCGTCGTGCCGGTGGTGCGCGACGCCGACCGCCTGACGTTCGCCGGCGTCGAGCAGGCGATCGCCGCGCTGGCAGAGAAAGCGCGCACGGGTGCCCTGACGCTCGATGACCTGCGCGGTGGCACGTTCACGATCACGAACGGCGGCGTGTTTGGCTCGCTGCTCTCGACGCCGATCCTGAACGCGCCGCAGGTCGGCATCCTCGGCATGCACGGCATCGTCGAGCGGCCCATCGCGGTCCGCGGCGAGGTCGTGATCCGGCCGATGATGTACATCGCACTCTCGTACGACCACCGCATCGTGGACGGCAGCGAGTCGGTGCGCTTCCTGCGCCACATCAAGGAGTGCCTCGAGGATCCGATGCAGCTCTTGATCGAAGGTTAGCGGAGCGCAAGATAGCGCGGCGGCCTTTGCCGCCGCGCTTTCCTGCGCTCTTGGGGAGGGGGTCTTGCGCTGCGCGTGCAGCCGGCCGAGCGGATCGCGTGGCTCGGCAACGTGGAGATCGGACTGCTGGCGACGGCGTATGGCGCGTCGCTGCCCGCGCTCGTCCTAGCGCTCGGGCACGGCTACGCTACGCTCTCTCTGCTGTTCGTCGTGTTCGCGGCGGGCAACACGGTCAGCTACTTCGCCGCGAACCCCCTCATCGACCGGCTCGGCGCGCAGCGCGCCCTGCACCTCGGGCTCGCGCTGTTCGTCGTGAGCGCCCTGCCGCTCGGCATGGTCCATGGCTTCACCTGGTGGGTGCTCGCCACGCTCTTCGCCGGCGTTGCGTTCTCGCTGGCCGACGTCGGGGCGGCGCGGCTGGTCGGGGGCCTGCACCGGCCGCACCCGGCGCAGGCTCTGAACCGGCTGAACATCTTCTTCAGCGTGGGCGCGATCTCCGCGCCCGTGATCGTCGGGCTCTCCGTACGCTTCCTAGGAGGTCCCCAGCCTGTCTTCCTGGTGATCGCGCTGCTCGGGGCGATCGGCGCGGTGCAGCTCGCGCGCATGCCGGCGCCTGCGCCGGAGCCCTCGGGGCATCGCGAACCGGGCGATTCGTTTCTGCGTTACTTCGGGCGCACGCGCTGGCTGCGCGTGCTGACGCCGCTCGTCTTCTTCTACATCGCCGCAGAGGTGGGCTTCGGAAGCTGGATCGCCGCCTACGAGCACCTGCGGGCCGGCGTCTCGACGGCCCTTGCGGCGCTGTACCCTGCCGCCTACCAGGTCGGCATGACCGTCGTGCGCCTGTTTGTCGGCCGCTCGCTCGGCGTCTGGCGCCTCGAGCGCATGCTGGTGCTGGGCGGCCTGCTCGCGACGGCGGCGACGCTGCTCGCCGCGCTTTTAGGGAGCAATCCCTGGTACGCGCTGGCCGGCGCGGTCCTCGCCGGCGTGGGGTTCGGCCCCGCGTTCCCCGTCGCGCTCGCCATCGCGAGCCTGCGCGGTCCGGGGCGCGAGGGCTGGACCTACGGAGCCGTGTTCTCGGCGCTCGCGCTCGCAGTGCTCATCGCACCCTGGGTAGAGGGCCAGGTGTTCGGCAAGGTGCCGCTCTTCGCTCTCCTGGCCACGCCGCTCGCCGCTGCGCTCGTGGTCGCGTGCGCCGTACTGCTCGAGCGCGCCGTCGCGGAACCCGGGCAGTCGCAAAGGGCCTAGGGCGTGGAGAGCAGGAAGCTGAGGATGCGGCGCCGGCCTTCCTCCCAGTCTTCGCCCGACGTGTCGAGCAACAGGGTCTCGACCGGGAGGCCTTCGACGATCGCGAGCTCCATCGCCTTGCGCGCGCGCAGCACCTCGACGTATCCTGCGAGGCCGTGCAGCCCGAGGGCCTTGCCATAGCCCTGCTGCGTGTGGTAAGCGACGACGAAGTCCCGCCACCGGCTCGAGCGTTCCGGCAGCACGCGGTCGATGGTCGCCGCGATGTCCGGCTGGTGCAGGTAGATGAGTTTGGGCTGCAGTGCCGCGACTTCGTGCACGAGCTGCTCGACCAGCGACCGGACGGACGCGAGGTTCGCGTCACGCTGGACGAAGAGCGCGCAGAGGGGATTCTGCAGGAGGGAGCATTCGAAGACGGCGGTCGCGTCCTGGTGCGCCTGCGCGGCGGCGAATGCGCGCCAGCGCCAGAGCAAAAGACTGCTGTAGGTCTCCTGCGGGTGCATCTCGGAGTACACGTCGTGGCGCTCGAGACCCGCGAGCAGCGCGGGTGGAAGACCTGCGTCCTCGTGCAGCAGGAGGTAGGGGACGAGGAGCCCGTGCCCGCAGGCCGCTGCGCGCTCGCGAAGGAGCGTGGCGTGGCCGGCCTTCCGCCTTGAGCAGGGAGACGCCCTCGAAATCGGCGGGGTGGTCGAGGCTGCCTTC
>JAJYTV010000206.1 GCA_021792885.1 Bacillota bacterium | reverse complement strand
GTACGTTCATCCCGACCACCAGGCGATCGCGGGGGCGGTCTGGTCGGCGTGCGTTGCCGCGCCGCACCCACCCGAGCTCGTGCTGTTCAACTCGCGCCGCCCCAACGTCTCGGTCGACGTCCGCTGTGTCTTGCGGCGCAAGATCGCTGCGCTGCAGGCGCACCGCAGCCAGGTGGCGGGCGGGCAGCTGCCGCGCCCCTTGCGGCCCGTCTGGAAGTGGGCGGGACGGCGTACGGGGTTTCCGCTGGTACTGGCCGAGGAGCGGTTCCGGCTCGTCCGCTTCGACGCGGCACACCCCTCCTGACCGCCGCGGCCGCTGCTGGAACGGGGAGCTGCCGGGGCATTCGACGAGCTTCGGATGTATCCAACCGGAGAACGTGCTTCACTATGGGCGCCGGAGGCGCCCTTCGTGGGAAGCCGCGCCTTCCTCCTGCCGACTGACTGGTGTCGCGGGCGGCCCGCCTGCACGATGTGCCCCACTCCAGAAGCCAGTGAGGATATGGACCTTGTTGTCGACAACCCATTGGTATAATGGAGTTGGCGAAAAGGACTCTGTCTTCCATCCATGAGAGTCATCTCGGGGAGGTGTCGACTTGGAACTACAGGAGTGCAAGGGGATCGCGGTGACGCCAGGCAAGCCGAACAGCGCGCGCGTGCAGTCCGTGCCCGTCGCGTCGCTCGGCGAAGGGGAGCTGATGCTCCGCGTGCTCGAGGTCGGCATCTGCGGCACCGACGAGGAGATCAACGCGGGCCTTTACGGGGCACCGCCCGCAGGCACGGACTACCTCATCCCTGGGCACGAGTCGCTGACGGAGGTCGTTGAGATCGGGCGGGGCGTGACGGACTGGGTCCCCGGGGACCTCGCCGTGCCGATCGTCCGCCGTCCCTGCCCGGAATTCTGCCCAGCCTGCGCGCGCGGGCGCTGGGACATGTGCCTGACCGGTGACTACCGCGAGCGCGGCATCTCCGGACTGCAGGGGATGCTGCGCGAGTACATGACGGACCGTGCGGACTTCGTCGTGCGGGTGCCGAAGACGCTGCGCGACTGCGCCGTGCTCGTCGAGCCGCTGAGCATCGTGGAGAAGGCGGTCGGGGAGACCCTGCAGCTGCAGCACCGCTCGCCGGTGCCGCCGCAGCGGGCGCTCGTGACCGGGGCGGGCCCGATCGGCCTGCTCGCGGCGCTCCTGCTGCGCTCTCGCGGCCTCGAGGTCCACGTGCTGGACCGCCGCCCGAAGGACAGCACGAAGGCAAGGATCGCGGTCGCCGCGGGGGCGATCTACATCGACGACAGCGAGACGACGCTCGAGGACGCGACGAAGGGGATGACCTTCGACCTGGCGGTCGAAGCGAGCGGCTACGCGCCGCTGCTCTTCCGCGCGCTCAGCAAGCTCGGGCGCAACGCGGCACTCGTACTCACTGGCGTGACAGCCGGCCACCACGCGCTGACGATCGATGTCGACCTCGTGAACCAGGAGCTCGTACTGGAGAACCAGCTCCTGGTCGGCTCCGTGAACGCGGCGCGCCACCACTACACGGCGGCGGTCGCGGACATCGCGCGCTGGAAGAAGCGCTACCGCGGCCTCTTGCCGCAGTTGATCACGAGCCGCCACCCGCTCGATCGGTTTACGGACGCCCTGCAGAAGTCTCCCGACGGCATCAAGCCGGTGGTGGAGGTGGCACAGGCGTGAAGTTCCGCGGCTTCCTCTCGAACGGGGCGACGGCCGCTTTGGTCGACCCAGCGGGCACCATCGACTGGCTTCCCTTCCCGCGGTTCGACAGTCCCGCCGTCTTCTGCAGCCTCCTCGGCACGGCAGCCAACGGCTACTTCGCGATCGCGCCGGCGCAGGGAGAGGCCATCTGCGAGCAGCAGTACCTCTCCGGCACGAACATCCTGCGCACCACCGTGCGCGGGGACGCGGGGGTCGCCCAGATCGAGGACTACCTTTCGATCGGCCGCCCTGAGCTGCGCCGCAGGGTGCAGAGCGAGATCCCGCTGCGCATCGAGCTGCACCCTTCCTTCGGCTACGGTCTCGTGGCACCGTCGATCGAGCCGGTCGGGGATGGCGCCGTGTTCGTCGACCCGCTGGGAGACGAAGCGCTCGTATTCGTGATCTCGCGGCTCGCGAGCGCGTCCGCGGCGATGTCCGCGGAGCCGTTTGCCGGGCGGTGGACGCTGTCGCCGGGCCGCTACGAGCTGATCCTGCGCTACGTCGGCGACAGCCGACGCGACCTTGCGGAGACCCAAAGCGCCCTCGGACGGGAGACGGCGGAGGCGGAAGCGGACCTCTCGGCGGAGGACCGCAGCCCGCTCGCGCGCAACGCCGCGTACTGGCGCGACATGCCGAAGATGCAGTATGCAGGACCATATCGCGATGCGGTGGAGAGGTCCCTGCTCGTCCTGCGCGGCCTCACCTACCGCACGACCGGTGCGATCATCGCCGCCCCGACGACATCGCTTCCGGAACTGCCGGGCGGCACGCGGCAGTGGGACTATCGCTTCTCCTGGATCCGGGATGGCTCCTACAGCGCCGAGGCGCTCCTCGCGGCCGGGGATCCCGTGGCCGCGCGGCGCTTCATCGAGTTCACCCTGCAGTGCGTCGACGTCCAGGGCAAGCCGTTCCAGGCGCCGTTCTTCCACGTGGACGGCACGCTGATCCGCGGCGAGCGCGATCTCGGCTGGCTGCGCGGCTTCGCCGAGTCCCGCCCGAGCCGCGAGGGGAACGCGGCGACCCAGCAGCTGCAGCTCGACGTGGAAGGCGACTTCCTCTGGCTCGTCTACCGCTACATCCGCGAGACGGGCGACACGACGTCGCTGCGGGCCTGGTGGGATCTCGTGCGCGCCCTCGTGGGCTGGGTGGCGCGCAACTGGCAGGCGAAGGACGCGAGCCTCTGGGAGTTCCGCGGGCAGGACGCAGACTACACGCACTCCAAGCTGATGTGCTGGGTCGCGCTGCACTACGGCGCGGAGCTCGCCGGGCAGATCGGCGATGCGGAGGCAGAGGGCCGCTGGGCGGAAGCGGCGCAAGCGGTGCGCGAGGCGATCGAGGAGCACGGCTTTCATGCCGGCCTAGGCCACTACGTACAATCGTTTGGTGGGGATCGGCTGGATGCGGCGCTGCTGATGATGCCGCTCTACGGTTACGTCGATGCCAAGGACGCGCGCTTTTCGGCGACGCTCCAGGCGATCGAGGAGCGCCTCGTGCACGGCAGCTGGGTCTACCGCTACGCCGACGACATGCTGGGAGAGGCGGCCTACCCCTTCGTCCTCGCAACATCCCTCTTGGCGCGGGTGCATCTGCTCCGCGGTGAGGTGGAGCGGGCGAAGGAGCTCCTCGGGGCGCTGATCGGCTCGGCGACGGACCTTGGGCTGCTTGCAGAACACTTCGACATGGAGAGCGGCGAGCCGCGCGGCAACTTCCCACAGGCCTTCTCGCATCTCGGCATCGTGCTGACGGCACTCGAACTCGAGGGAGTCCGGCGAACGACCGCTTGACCCGGCCGGGGCAAGCCGCACAGCCGTTCGGCCGCGCGGCTTGTTCGCGTGCCCGCGTGACCCGTGGGAACCTGCGACCACTGGGAGGGGATTGTCGGTGGTGGATCGGACGATTCGCCTCCGTGACGGCAGGACGATGGCGTACGCAGAGTGGGGGGAGGCAAAGGGTCCGCCCGTGCTCGTCTGCCACGGCATCCCGGGATCGCGCCACCTGGGCCGTACGTTCACGGTGCCTGCCCGTCTGATCGTCCCGGATCGACCGGGATATGGCCTTTCGGACCCCAGGCCCGGACGCAGCGTGCAGGACTGGGTGCAGGATGCGCGGGCGCTCCTCGACCATCTGGAGCTACAGACCTTCCACGTGTTCGGCATCTCCGGCGGGGCGCCCTACGTCTGCGCTGTCGCGGCCGCGTTCGGCAGCCGCGTACGCAGAGGCGCCATCTTCAGCGGCATCGGGCCCCTCTACCTGCCGCACGCGCTGCAGGGGATGGATCCGGTCCAGGCCGCGATCCTGCGCGTGGCGCGCCGTGCGCCGCGAGCGCTCGGACCGCTTGCGGCGCAGCAGGCCTCGCACATGCAGCAGGACCCGGAGGCGACCGTACGGCAGATCGTCGCGGCCCTGCCCGCCTACGACCAGGCGCTGCTGCAGGAGTCGCGCGCCGTATATGAGGGGCTGGTCGAGACGCAGCGGGAAGGTTCCAGGCGCCTTGAGGGACCGATCGAGGATGCGATCGCTTTCGTGCGACCCTGGGGCGTCGACTTCACCAGCATCCGCAGCCCGATCCGGCTGTGGCACGGGGACCGCGACGAGACCGCGCCACTGCGGCTTGCACGGATCCTCGCGGAGTCGATCCCCGGAGCGCAGATCACCGTTGTGCCGGGCGCAGGGCACATCGGCACGCTGCGCCACCTGCCCGAGGCGGTGCGCTACCTCCTGGAAGAGGAGCTGCACCAACCCGAATAGGCCCGCGCCGGCGCTCGCGCGCGGGATG
>JAJYTV010000205.1 GCA_021792885.1 Bacillota bacterium | reverse complement strand
CGAGGACGTCGCGGCATCCTCCCTGCGCAAGGGAGACCGCGTGCGGATCGTCGCGGGCGAGCTGGTCCCCGCGGACGGGGAGATCGTGCGCGGCGTCGCGTCGATCGACGAGTCCGCGATCACCGGTGAATCGGCGCCGGTGATCCGCGAGGCGGGCGGCGACTTCTCTTCGGTCACGGGCGGCACCAAGGTGCTCTCGGACTGGATCGAAGTGGAGGTCACGGCCGAGCCGGGCAAGTCCTTCCTCGACCGCATGATCGCCCTCGTCGAGGGCGCGGAGCGCCAGAAGTCCCCGAACGAGGTCGCCCTCACCGTGCTGCTCTCCGCCCTGACCCTGATCTTCCTGATCGTGATCGACTCCCTGCCCCCGATGGCCCAGTACCTGCACGCCTCCCTCTCGGTCGCGACCCTGATCGCGCTGCTCGTCTGTCTCATCCCGACGACGATCGGCGCGCTGCTCTCTGCGATCGGAATCGCCGGCATGGACCGCGTGATCCGCTTCAACATCGTCGCAAAGTCCGGCAAGGCGGTGGAGGCCGCCGGGGACGTCGATACCCTGATCCTCGACAAGACGGGTACGATCACGCTCGGAAACCGCATGGCGAACCAGTTCCACCCGTTGCCGGGCGTCGAGGAGCACGAGCTCGTGCGGGCAGCACTGCTCGCCTCCATGCACGACGAGACGCCGGAGGGCAAGTCGATCGTCGAGCTCGCACGCCGCCAGGGGCAGGAAGTCGCTCCTTCGGAGGTCGAAGGGGCGACCGCGGTGGCCTTCTCGGCCGAGACGCGCCGCTCCGGCATCGTGCTGCGCGAGGGCCGGGAGATTAGCAAGGGCGCGGTGGACGTGATCCGCAAGCTCGCAGAGCGGGCGGGGCACGAGCCGCCGCCTGCGCTCGACAGCATCACGGAACAGATCGCGCGCTCGGGTGGGACGCCGCTCGCGGTGATCGACGACCGGCGCCTGCTCGGCGTCATCCACCTCAAGGACATCATCAAGCCGGGTATGCAAGAGCGCTTCGCGGCGCTGCGCCGGATGGGCATCCACACCGTGATGGTGACCGGCGACAACCCGCTCACGGCGGCTACGATCGCCCGCGAGGCAGGGGTCGACGACTTCATCGCGGAAGCGAAGCCGGAGGACAAGATGCGGCGCATCCGCGAGGAGCAGGCCCAGGGCAAACTCGTCGCGATGACGGGCGACGGGACGAACGACGCCCCCGCGCTCGCGCAGGCGGATGTCGGGCTCGCGATGAACTCCGGGACGGCCGCTGCCAAGGAAGCCGGCAACATGGTCGACCTCGACTCCAACCCGACCAAGCTGATCGAGGTCGTCTCGATCGGCAAGCAGCTCCTGATCACCCGCGGCGCGATCACCACCTTCTCGATCGCGAACGACGTGGCGAAGTACTTCGCCATCATTCCCGCCATGTTCGTCGGCGCGGTACCCGTGCTCAAGGCGTTGAACGTCATGGACCTCACGTCGCCCAAAAGCGCGATCCTCTCCGCGCTGATCTTCAACGCGCTGATCATCCCGGCGCTCATCCCGCTCGCCCTGCGCGGCGTGCGCTACCGACCGATGAACGCGACCCAGATGCTGCAGCGCAACATCCTGCTCTACGGCTTCGGCGGCGTCATCGCGCCGTTTTTGGGCATCAAGCTGATCGACCTCGCGCTGACGGCCCTTGGGCTCGCCCACATCTAGGAAGGGGGTCTTCGCATGCTGCTGGACGTCTGGCGCAACGTACGGCTCGCGCTCGTGGCGTTCGTGCTCTTCGGCATCGTGTACTCGCTGGTCGTGCTCGGCATCGGGCAGATCGCGTTTCCGTACCAGGCGCAGGGTTCCCTCGTGCGCCGGGGCGGGGTCGTGATCGGCTCGCAGCTGATCGGCCAGAATGTGACCTCGCTCGACCTCTTCCACGGGCGTCCCTCGGCGACCACGAACCCCGTGACCGGCAAGCCTGAGCCCTACGCGGCGAACAACTCGGGTGGCTCGAACCTTGGACCGACCAACGCGGCCCTCGTGCAGGATGTGCGCCAGAACATCGCAGCGATCCGCCCGATGACCGGCGGGGCGCGAATCCCGGCGAACCTCGTCGAGAGCTCCGGCTCCGGCCTCGACCCGGAGATCACGCTGCAGGCGGCGCTCGTACAGGTCCCGGAGATCGCGCGTCGCACAGGAATCCCGGCGCACAGGCTGGACGCGCTGGTGATGAAGGAAGCCGAGGCGCCGATCCTCGGGATGTACGGACCATGGCGCGTGAACGTGCTGCAGCTGAACCTGGCCCTGAAGGGGCTGGAGAAGAGCAGGTGAGCGACTACCGGCGCAGGACCTCCGAGGAGGTCCTGCGCCAGATCGAGCGGCTGAAAAAGGCGCGGCACAAGATCTTCCTCGGCGCCGCCGCCGGCGTCGGGAAGACCTACGCCATGCTGCGCGAGGCCCGTTCGCTGCGCGAGAGCGGCATCGACGTCGTCGCGGGCGTGATCGACACCCACGGCCGGCAGGAGACGGCGGAGCTTCTGGAGGGCATCGAGCTCCTGCCCGCGCTCGAGGTGCCCTACAACGGCATCGTGCGCCAGGAGCTCGACGTGGAGGCCGTGCTGCGCCGCCAGCCGGACGTGGTGCTGGTCGACGAGCTCGCACACCAGAACCCGCCAGGCCTTCGGCACGAGAAGCGCTACGAGGACGTGGAGGAGATCCTCGCCGTCGGGATCAACGTGCACTCCACCCTGAACGTCCAGCACCTGCAGAGCCTCAACGACATCGTCGCCCAGGTCACCGGCGTGCGGGTGCGGGAGACGGTGCCCGACTCCGTGGTGGCGGAGGCGACGGAGCTCCGCCTGATCGACCTCGCCCCGGACGCCCTCGTGGAGCGCCTGCGCCAAGGGAAGGTATACCCTGCGGCGGAGGCGCGCCGCGCGCTCGAGAACTTCTTTCGGATCGGCAACCTCACGGCGCTGCGCGAGCTCGCCCTGCGCACCGTGGCCGACGAGACGGAGAGCGACCTCGACGACTACATGCGCCTGCACCACATCGAGGGCCCGTGGCAGACGAAGGAGCGGGTCCTGGTCTGCGTGACGGCGGCGCCGAGCGGACAGGTCCTGATCCGACGTGGATATCGCATGGCCCGGCGGCTCAAGGGCGATTTCCTCGTGGCGACCGTGCAGAAGCCGGACCGCGCGCCCGGCCTCAAGGAGGCGCAGCAGCGCGATCTCAACCTGCGCCTTGCGCGCGAGCTCGGTGCGACCGTGATCCAGGAGGAGGACATCGACATCGCCCGGCGGCTGGTCGCGATCGCCAAGGAGGTGCGGGCAACGCAGATCATCCTCGGCGAGTCGCAGCGCAGCCGGTGGGAGGAGCGGCTCCGCGGCTCGATCATCGAGCGCATCCTGCGGGAGACGCGGGACGCCGACGTGCTGATCATCGCCAGCCGGGCGTCCAGGTAGCCTGCGAGGAGCAGACAACCGACGCGCACCCTAGACGTACGTAGAAGTATACGTATACTTGAGGTGGGAGGTGTGCACGTGGTGCCGAACAAGACGATCTACGTCGCGGACGACGACCTTCCCCTGTTCGAGCGCGCGCAGGCGCTGGCCGGCGGGAGCCTGTCCGCGGCCGTTGCGAACGCGCTGCGCAGCTTCGTCGAGGTGCGGGAGGCGCAGGGAGCGGGGCTCGAGGAGGTCACGGTGGGGGTGGGGCCGGCAGGCAGCCGGCGCAAGAAGCGGTTCTTCGGCGTCCGCCTGATCCGCTGGGCGCACCGGCTGCAGGACGGCCGCAAGGAAGAGGTCTTCTCCGTCTACCGCACGCGCGGGGGCCGCTTCGCCGTGCACCGCCAGGTGCGGCCGAACTGGGGCGCGATGTCGGACCCCGCGTGGTGGATGGACGTCGAGAACTGGAAGGGACTCGACCCGCGGGGTCGGGACGAAGAGGGCGGCCAGGAGTGGTACCGCGGGGGCGAGGCGAGCCTTGAGGTCTACGAGAGCCTCGCGGAACTCGAGCAGCACGTGCCGCCGGAGCTCTTCACCAGGCTCCAGCGGGGAGGCGACGAGCCACCGCTCGAAGACCTGGACATCTAGCGTCTGACACGTTGCAAAGGCTGCGGTGTACTCCAGATGATCGCAGCACGGACAGGGCGCAGGCACAGCCTGCGCCCGCTCCTGCAGCCCAACGCGCGGGAGGCGGTAGCGTTGCGTCGGACCCTTCCTCTGGTGCTCTTCCTTGCGCTGCTTGCCACCGGCTGCGGCGCCGCGACCCCGTCGGCAGGTGTCACGCCGCCGCAGGCGGCGCGGACGCAGAGGGGCGACGGCACGCGGATTGCGGGCCAGATCCGCATGCAGGTGCAGACGGCTCCGCTCCTCGACGCGATCGGCTTCGCCGGAGTGCATGCCGGCTGGGCGGGTGGCAACGGGGAGATCGTCGGTACGAACGGACGGCAGTGGACGACGGAGTGGCGGGGCAAGGGGACCGTGACGCAGATCGTACCGGTGTCGACGGAGGACGCCTTCGCGGGAA
>JAJYTV010000204.1 GCA_021792885.1 Bacillota bacterium | reverse complement strand
GCGCGCGGCGAAGACCCTCGAGCCCACCGCTCGCGATGTAGTCCCCGAGGTGCGGCGCGACCTTGCCGCGCCGCCGCAGCAGCACCTGCTCAGCCATTGCGCTCACCCGCCTTCGCGACGTCCGCCGCCGTGCAGGGCGCGAGCGGCTGCTCACCGAGCTGCGCGGCCGGCGCCTTGTCGCACAGGCCGAGGCAGGCGCAGCGCGTCCAACTGATCGCGCCGTCCGCCGTCGGCTGCCCCTCCGGGCCGATCGCCCTCTCCGCGGCCGCGATCAGGTTCTCTGAACCCTTCAGGTGGCAGGTGACGTCCTCGCAGACGCGCAGCACCGTACGGCCCGTCGGCTTGTCAGTCAGGAGATCGTAGAACGTGACGACTCCGTAGGTGTCGGTCACGGGCACGCCCATCTCGCGCTCGATCTCCTCCGCCGCCGCCCTCGGGACGCTCTGGAAGGCCTTCTGCACTTCGTGCAGCACTTCCAGCAGTTCCGTTCGGCCCCTTCCGGGCCGGGCGGCGACGATCTCGCGCACCCGGCCCCGGATCGAGGCCTCCTCCTCCATCATCGGATCCCTTCTTCCACGGCTTCCTTGGCGCGCTCGATGCGCACCGCGGTCGCCTTGAACTCGGCCGTGCCCGACTGCGGATCCGTCGCGTCGAGCGTCAGTAGGTTCGTGGCCACCTGGTCAGGGTGGTTGAGGCTGAGGAACACGAGCCCCGGGTGCACCTTGCTGCTCTCCTCGACCGGGACGAGCACCTGGCCCCGCCGGGAGCTCACCTGCACGAGGTCGCCCTGCTGCAGGCCCAGGCGGCGCATGTCCTCCGCGCACATGTCGAGCCGCTCGTAGTGGCCGCGCGGCGCCTTGTAGTAGCGGGTCTGCACGCCGGTGTTGTAGTCCTCGAGCCGCCGGCCGGTCGTGAGCATGAACGGGTACTCGGCGTCGGTCTCCTCCGCCGTCGACTCATGGTCCGCCGCAACGAACGGCGCCAGCGCGCCCGAGACGGGGTTCTCCCAGAGGCGCCCGTGCAGGAACGGCGTGCCGGGGTGGTCTTCCGTCGGGCACGGCCACTGCAGTCCCCCGAGCTCCTCGAGGCGCCGGTAGGACATGCCGCCGTGCATCGGCGAGACCTTGCGCAGCTCATCCCAGTTCTCCTCGGCGCTGCGGTGCGCCCAGTTGCCCGGCGCCTTCATGCGCAGCGCGAGCTCCTCCACGATCCACAGGTCGTCGCGGGACTCGCCGGGCGGAGCGAGCGCCGGACGCACACGCTGCACGCGCCGCTCGGAGTTCGTCACGGTGCCGTCCGCCTCGGCCCAGCTGGCCGTTGCCGGCAGGACGACGTCCGCCAGCTCGCCGGTGGGATTGAGGATGATGTCCTGCACCAGCATGAAGTCGAGGTTCTCAAGGAGTCCGCGCACGTGCTTCTGGTTCGCCTCGGACTGCAGCGGGTTCTCGCCGACGATGTAGAGGGCATGCATCTCGCCCTTGGCCATCGCGTCGAACATCGCGGACTGGTGCTTGCCAAGCTTCTCGGGCACCGGCGTGCCCCAGACCTTGGCCGCGCGCTCGCGCACCTCGGGCTTCGTGAGGTCCTGGAAGCCGGGCAGCCGGTTCGGCAGGGCGCCCATGTCGCCCCCGCCCTGCACGTTGTTCTGGCCGCGCAGCGGGGCGAGCCCGGATCCGGGCTTGCCGATGTGGCCGGTCAGGAGGCCCAGGTTGATCAGCGAGTGGACATTCTTCACCGCGTTGTGGTGCTCGGTGATGCCGAGCGTCCAGCAGAGCACCGCGCGGTCCGCCTTCGCGTACATCCGCGCGAGTTTGCGCACGTCCTCCGCCGGCACGCCGGTCCACTCCTCGACGTCCTCGGGGCGGTAGCGCTGCACCGCAGCCCGGTAGTCCTCGAAGTGCTCCGTCGCCCGCGCGATGAACTCCTTGTTCTCGAGACCCTCCTCCAGGATGACGTAGCCCACCGCGTTGGCGAGTGCGACGTCGCCGCCGACCCGCACCGGAAGGTGCAGGCTGGCGAACTCGATGCCCGAGATGCGCCGCGGGTCGACGATCACGAGCTTCGCACCGCGCCGGCGGACGGCGCGCATCATGTGCTGGAACATGATCGGGTGCGCCTCGCGGGCGTTCGAGCCCCAGAGGATGATCATGTCCGTCTCTTCCATGTCCTGGTACGACGTCGTCGCACCGCCGGAGCCAAATGCCGTCGCAAGACCTGCGACGCTAGGGGCGTGTCAGGTACGGTTGCAGCTGTCGATGTTGTTGGTGCCGATCGCCGTCCGCATGAACTTCTGTACGAGATAGTTCAGCTCGTTGGTCGACTTCGAGCAGCTGAACGCGCCGAACGCATCCGGCCCGTACCGCTCGCGAATGCTCGTCATCCTCTCGGCCGCTGCCGACAAGGCCTCTTCCCATGACGCGCGGCGCAACTTGCCGCCTTCACGCACCATCGGGTAGAGCAGTCTACCTGAGCTTTGGTCAACCGAAGGCAACGCCATGGTCAACTCCCTCCCCAGTCGACGGAATTCCTGCCTCACATCCCGCTTCCGACGGAGCGTGGGCAGTCCGTATCCATCATTGTATTCGGGTTATGCAGGCGCACTCCTCCCTGCGTACACAGGAAGAGCCTACCGCAACCGAACCTTCATGCGGGCATGCTACTCTTCGGGCCAGTGCCAGCGGCGCAGGGAGTCCGACGCCGCGAGGCCGGCGTCCTGGCCGGAGGCGGCCGCCGCCGCGATCAGTTTGCGGGCGCCCGCGACGAGATCGCCCGCGACGTATAGCCCCGGCTCGGGCGTGCCGTCGAGACGCAGTGCCTCGCCGCTCTCCCCGACGCGCAGGAGCCCGTCGGCGCTTCGCTGCAGGGCGAAGTCCTCGAGGAACGCCGTGTTCGGCTCGAGACCCTCGTCGGTCAGGAACCCGTCGGCCAACAGTTCCTCGCCGTCCTCGAACACCACGCCTTCAAGGCGCGTGCCTTGCCCGATGTGGCGTGCGATGCGCCGCGTGTCGATGCGGATGTCCCTCGCCTGCGCCTGCCTCAGCACCGCCTGCGGCAGACCGGGCGGGCGCCCGTTCGTCAGGATCGTGATGCTGCTCGTGAAGTCCTGGGCCCCGAGCGCCGCTTCGTAGATCTCCTCGCCGACGCCCAGGAAGACGAAGTGCTGGCCATGGTGCAAATGCCCGTCGCAGCGGATGCAAAGGTGCCAGCCGCTCTGGTTGCCGGCGTAGCGGAAGACCGTGCGGTAGCGCTCGAGCATGCGGCGCCCCGCCGCGTCCAGCTCGATCTCCGGCCAGCCGTCCTCGAACCCCGTCGCGACGACGACGGTGCGCGCCGCGAACGTCTCCCGCGCCACGATCTTTCCGTCTCGCAGGGGTCCAGTCGACGCCTCGAGCGCGAAGGCGTCGCCCGCCCGCGCGACGCGCAGCACGTACGCCCCGCGCAGCGTGACCCCGCGCGCTCCGGGCGCACCCGGCGCAAGCGCGCGCAGCCGGGCCTGCACCTGGGCACGCAGCTTCGGGCCCGTCACGGGCGCGACGAACGGAATGTCCTCGATCTCGACCGACTTCGCCCAGTACGCGCGCCCCTTGCGCTGGCTCACGTCTCCCGCGTCCAGTACCAGGACGTCTCGCCCCTGGTGCCAGGCGGACACCGCCGCCTGTGCGCCGGCCGGCCCCATGCCGATCACCGCGACATCGAATACGTGCTGCATTCCACTGGCTCCTGTCTCTTGCATGTCCAAGACATACCGCAGGGAATTGGCGCTGTCCATAGTTCACATTCCCTGGGCATCCGCGAACTGTCCTCCTCGCGTCGATTGCGCTATGCTTGCCGGTGGAACGCTATGCCCGTCTCGGCCGCAGCACTGGATTTGCGCGCGCCATGCGACCTGACCGCGCCCCGGCGGGCTCACGCGCACCTTGGATTCAGGGGGAGGCCTCAACACGATGGCGACCGATCTTCGTCGCGACGACGTCGACGCCCAGCTCGACGTGGAACTCCAGGAATGGCTCGAATCGCTTGACTACGTGATCCGGCAAGGCGACCCGGCGAGGGTGCAGCGCCTCTTGCGCCGCCTGCGCATCGAAGCGCAGCGCGAAGGCATGTTGGACGTTCCATCGCCCACGACGCCCTACATCAACACGATCCCGCGCGACGCCCAGCCGCCCTACCCGGGGGACCTTCAGCTTGAGGCGCGCCTGGATGCGCTCGTGCGCTGGAATGCCGCGGTGATGGTGGTGCGCGCGAACCGCCGCGCCGACGGCATCGGCGGTCACCTTTCCTCCTTCGCCTCCGCCGCGACGCTCTACGAGGTGGCGCAGAACCACTTCTTCCGCGCCCCCGGCGAGGGCTACGGCGGCGACCAGGTTTACTTCCAGGGCCACTCCGCGCCGGGCATGTACGCCCGTGCCTTCCTCGAAGGGCGCCTCACGGAGCAGCAGCTCGACAATTTCCGGCGTGAACTCGCGCCGGGCGGCGGCATCTCGTCCTACCCGCATCCCTGGCTGATGCCGGGGTTCTG
>JAJYTV010000203.1 GCA_021792885.1 Bacillota bacterium | reverse complement strand
GGCCGGCTCCCCGTGGACAATCCGGATTCGAGCCAGGAACTCTCGCTCATCGACCCCAACCGGACGTTTGAGGCAAGCGGCACCGATCTTGCCCTGTTCGAGTGGGGCGGCTGGATGAAGTTCACGATCCTCGGCATCATCCTCGTGAACGTCCTGGCGACGCCGTGGGGCCTTGCGGGAACGCTCGCCCCGCTCGCCATTTCGCTCGCCATCCTCGCCACGGCCGCCAAGCTGACGCTGCTCGGACTGGTCGTCGTGCTGGTGGAGCTCTCGTTCGCGAAGCTCCGCCTGCTGCGCATCGCCGAGTACCTTACCGTCTCCGTGGCGATCGCCGCCCTGGCAGCGCTCGCCATCGCCATCTCCTGAGGAGGGTTCTCCGTGGTCGCCAGCACCCTGGTGGTACTGACCCTGGTCGCATGGCTTTCCCTGGTCCTCTTGGCGATCGCGCGCAGGAGTCACAGTGCGGTCGGGTGGTACCGCATCGGAGCCCTTGCCAGCGTGGTGGCCGCCGCCTACGTCGGCAAGTCGGACCCTGCATGGCTCCTCTTGGCCCTCCTGTGGCTGGCCGTGAAGGTGTTCGCGGTGCCGGCGCTCCTGCAGCGCAGGCTGCCGCACGCGGAATACGGGGTTGCAACCAGAGGGACTCCCTCTCTCGTGCTCGGGTCGGTACTCGTTCTCTCCCTTTCCTGGTGGACCCTTGGCCAGGTGGGGCTCGCGGTCGCCGTGCCCCTTACCGCGCTCTGGTTCGCGATGATGCGGCGGGAGGTCTGGGTGCAGGCGCTCATGCTGGTCGGCGCAGAGCTCGGGGTGAGCCTCCTCAGCCTGCAGTATCCTGCCGTACCGGGACTGCCCGAGGTGCTCGCCGTCGTGGAGGTCTTGCTGCTCGGCACGCTTCTAGCATGGCTGCAGCGCCGCGGCGCCGAGGAGTTCTCCGCCGCGCCGACTGCGGATCACCTGACGCAGCTTAGGGGGTAAGGGCCATCATCGCACCGCTCAGCCATTCGCTCGGTCCTGTCGGCATCGCTCTTGCGCTCGCGCTCGGCCTGCTCGCCGCGTGGAGGCAGGCGCCGGGAGGCCGCATCGCCGCGATCGTGCTCGCTGTCCTCGCCGTCGCCCTCGTCTGGGCGGCGTCTGCGGGCGGCCATTGGGGAGACGCCTACCAGGCCCTCGTGGCCGTCCTCGGAGCCGTCGCGTTCTGGGCTTCCCCGAGCTACCTCGCCGGCCTGCATGAGGATGCCTGGCCCAAGCAGCGCCAGGCGGCCTACTTCCTGCTGCTTGGGGTCTTCCTTGCAAGCCTCTTCGCGCTGGGGGAGCCGTGGCCGCTGATCGCCCTCTGGGTCGCGGTCGAAGCGACCACGCTGAGTTCGGTCGCGCTCGTCGCCCTCACCCCCGGCGCTCACCCGTTCGAGGCCGCCTGGAAGTACCTCATGCTGGCCGGCATGGGCGGACTCATCGCCCTCGCCGGCGTGATCCTGATCGGCGGCGGATCCTCGGCGGCGGTCGGCGCCGGCGCCGTCATGCTGCTGGTCGGGTTCGGCGCCAAGGCTGGACTCGTGCCGATGCACGCCTGGCTTCCGGATGCCCATGCGCAGGCACCCGCACCGGTCTCCGCACTGCTCTCAGGGGCAGAGCTCGCCGGCATCCTCTGGGTACTGCACGACGGGCTGCAGCGCGTCGATCTGCGTCTGCACGGCGCTGTTTGGCCGACCGACCTGCTGATCGCGCTCGGGCTCCTGTCCCTCGTCGTGGGGATCGGGGCGATGGCCGGTCAGCGGAACCTCAAGCGCCTGCTCGCCTACTCCTCCGTCGAACACATGGGGGTCATCGCCCTCGGGATGGGGTTCGGAGGCATCGGCCTTCTCGGGGCGCTGCTGCACGTGATCACCCACGGGCTGGCGAAGAGCCAGTGCTTCTACGTCGCGGGGTCGATCCAGACCCGCTACGGCACCGTCGACGGCGAGCAGATCGGACAGCTGCACCAAGGCATGCCGTGGGGGAGTGGCGGACTGCTGCTCGGGCTGGCCGCGCTTGCCGGCGTCCCTCCGCTCGGCCCGTTCTTCAGCGAGTGGCTCGTCGCGACCGGGGGACTCGCGCACCCCGCGACGGTACCCGCGGCGGTCCTGATGGTGGTGCTGCTGGCGCTCGGGTTCATCGCCATCGCCTACCGCACGCCCCGCCTCTGGTACCAGCCCCTGGCAGCAGCGCGGCTGTCGCCGGAGGGCGTGCTCGAAGCCCTGCCTACCGCAGTGCTCTCTGTGCTGCTCGTGGTGTCCGGCTTCGCGGTGCCGTGGCTTTTGCACTGGCCCTTGCCGCATTAAGGGGGTGGACAGACTGCATCACCGAATCGACGCGGGACGGGACGCTCTGCTCTCTGCCTGCAGCGACGCCGTCCGGGAAGGGCAAAAGGTTCTGCACATCTTCCCCGAGCAGGGCGGCGCGCGGACTGCAGTGTGGCGCAAGGGCCAACGGGAGATCGAAGAGATCGAGGCGGGGACGGGCCCCTACCTGCGGCCGAGCCGCTCGGGCTTCCCGAGCCTGCGCTATGCAGAGGAGAGCGAGTTCGAACAGGCGGCCTTCGAGGACGAGCGCGCCGAGCACACCGTCAGCGGCGAGGGCATGCACGTCGTGCCGCTCGGACCCGTGCGGGCCGACGTCGCCGAGGCGCTGCGCTTCGAGATGGACGTCTTGGGCGACGAGATCCACGGCCTTGCGCTGCGCCGCGGCTACAAGCACCGCGGCGTCGCGCAGCGGATGCAGGGGGCGCAGGTGGGGCAGGCGCTCGAGATCGCGGAGCGGGTGACCGGCACCTCGACCGTGGCGCACGCCCTCGCGTTCAGCCTCGCCGTCGAGGATGCTCTCGGGCTCGAGGCAGGCGAGAACACGTCCCTCCTGCGCAGCGCGCTCGCGGAACTCGAGCGCCTCCATAGCCACCTCGGGGACCTCGCGTCGCTTGCCTCCGCCACCGGCACGGTCGTCGCGGCCGCAGACCTCTACCGGCTCCGGGAAGCCGTCCTGCGCTTCGGCGCGCACTGGACCGGGCACCGCTACCTGCGCGGCGCGATCGCACCCGGAGGCTGGCGCCGGGATCTGCAGGACGTCGCCCCGGAGCTCCCATCCTTCCTGGCGGACATCGAGCGCGAGTTCCTCGCGGTCCGGCGCGCGCTCGACCACACGAACTCGTTCCTCGACCGCTTGCACGGGGCGGGCAGGATTCCCGCGGCGCCGCTCGACCTCGTCGGCGTCGTCGGAAGGTCGGCGGGGTCGGACGAGGACGTGCGCTGGGACCGCCCGTACGCCTGGTACACGGAACTCTGTGCAGGCAAGCGTCCCGCGACCCTCGCGACGGGTGATGCGTTCGGGCGCTACTTCGTGCGCTGCGAGGAGATCGGCCATTCCATCGCGATGCTGCGCAGGTCGGGTGCTGTCCGCGCAAAGGGGTCAGCGCTCCCCGCAGCGGCCTCGGACGGCATCGGATACGGCCTCGTGGAAGCACCCCGCGGGCGCCTTTTCTACCGGGTCGCGCTGCGAGAGGGCTGCATCGAGACATGCCGGATCCGCACGGCGTCCAGCATCAACTGGGTTGCGGTGCCATCCGCGCTGGCGAACTACAACATCCTGCAGGACTTCCCGATCATCGACGCGTCGTTCAACCTCTGTGTCGCGTCGCTCGACCTCTAGGAGGCATGGAGATGTTCTACCCGCGATGGATCGCGAACCTTGCCAAGGGTCCCTCCGCACTGCGGCGCCGGGCAGCCGTGCAGCGCGGGGGAGCGGTCTCTCCGAAGGCGCGGCTGTTCGCACGCGCACTGGCGATCCGCCATCTCGACGCCGGCTCCTGCAACGGCTGCGAGTCGGAGATCGCCCTCCTGGGGAGCCCCGTGTACGACCTCTCCCGCTTTGGCTTCTCATTCACGCCGTCGCCGCGGCATGCGGACCTTCTGCTGATCACCGGGGTGGTGACCGAGGCGATGGCGCCGGTGATCCGCGCGACCTACGATGCGATGCCGCAACCGAAACTTGTCGTCGCGGCCGGAGGCTGCGCGATCGACGGCTGCGTCTTCCGCGGAGCCCCGGGGGTTCTCGCGGACCTCGCGCAGATCGTCCCGGTGGACGCGTACATCCCCGGCTGCCCCCCTTCCCCGGACGAACTGCTCGACGGCCTCCTCTCGCTCGTGGGGCGCTCCGCGCCGGCGGCAGGTGAGGTCGGATGATGGCGGGAGTCCTGTTCCTCGCCGCGCTTGCGCTGGCCTCGGCCGCAACCGTCGTCACGTGGAGCGGTCGCCAAGGCGCCGTGCGCCGTCTCGGAATCGGTGCGATCGCCTTGCTGCTCCTCCAGATGATCGCGGCGTTCGCCTTGCATGGGGCGCCGCTGGCCGCCTTGCAAAGCGTCGCAGGCGCCCTGACCTATGCCGCCACCCCTTGGGCCGGGTTCTGGGGCGTGATCGCCGAGGTGCTGCTGCTCGTCGCAGGCCTCGCGTTCTGGACGAAGGAGTTCGGCAAGGGTCAGTGGCTGGCGCTCACCT
>JAJYTV010000202.1 GCA_021792885.1 Bacillota bacterium | reverse complement strand
AGGGAGGACCTGCCGTAGGGTTGCCCCATGGCCGTCGCATCACGGGTGCGGCGGCCTCTTCATGCGGCCGTACCACTCGATAGGCGGGGATCTCTAGGTGGACCCAAGCGGCGATTCTGAGCCTCCTTCTTCCCATGTGGCTACTGCTTGTCCGCTCTCCTAAAGGGGCCCCTCGGCAAGCTGGAACGGCCCCGCTGGAAGTGATCCCGCAGGGCCGCTCATACCCCGCCTGTTATGCGTGCTTCATGCGGAGAACGGGTTCCTCCGCATGCTGTTGCGGTGGGCAGGGTGCGCAAAGGGACCAGACAGCTACCATCATTCCAATCGCGAGGAGGAGGAGGCCCACAGTCGTTACCATGAAGGACGCCCCGTATTTCGCCTGGTCGACGAATATATACAGCAACCCTCCCACAAAGGCAACGGCTGCACCAAGGACGAGGCTCCACCCGGCCAGTCTGCGAAGGTGTTCCGCGGCACGCAGGCGCTGCATTGCAAGGAGTATCCCGAGTACGGATGGGAGGAGGAAGAACGCAAAGTCCTGGTGCCACCAGGTGAAGACCGCGTCCGCCACCGCACGTGCTGCGTGCGGTGCGCCTGCCCCGTACAGGTTCTCGTGGAACTCAATGTAGTAGCCGAACGCCACGACGGTGACAAAGATCATGGCGCTCACTGCGACGGCAAACCACCGCAGCATGCGCTCTTCCAGCCGCTCCAGCGCAAGACCGACGAGCGCGACGAGACCTCCGAACATCACACCTACCCCAGTTACCAGGTCATCCCCGGCGAGACCGTTGGCGCCGTGCGCAAACAGGGTCGGCGGCTGCGCGACAGAGAAGCCCGCCACGACGTATACGAGGGTCATGCCGATCACCCCGAGGGCGGTCAGCCAGAGGCCGAACCTTGTCAGCCAGCTACCCTTGCGCTGCAGCCCGAAGGCGGCAACAGTCAAGGCGATGAGGAACGCGAGAACGGCCGTGACCATCTCGTGAGAATGCGAGCCGATTAGGTTGGCCATCCAATCTTGCCAGGAGATACCGGCGAGGGTGGCGTAGCCCCCGATGATCGACTTCGGCCAGTCCCCGAACTCCAACATCCAACCGGCGATGTGACCCATGATTGCCGCGATCAGCATGCTGAGCGCCGAGAGCGCTGCAAGCCACGTCGCGGCGATCCGCGTCTCCGCAGCCCGGTAGAAGAGAGAGATCGACAACGAGATCAAGATCTCGTCCAGGAAGAAGAAGGAGAAGATCTGCACCCAGAGCGGGAACGTGTCAGTGACGGATCGGTCGAAGATGCCGCCGAGGCCGCTCAGCACGGTGGCACCGAGCGTGCCCCATAGCACCAGTTGGTAAGACGTGCCGCGATGGCCGCTCCCGAAAATATCCATCGCGATGAGCGATAACAGCCCGACCATGCCGATCAAGAGTCCGTGGAGGTACATCACGTGCGGGTAGATGATGTTCGCTCCGGCGGAGGTCTCTGTCTCAAACGGCGTGGCGACGAGGCTGCTGCCGAGAGCCAGCAGTCCCAGCCACACGAGCATGCCGACGATGACGCGCTTTTCTGGGGACCAGAACGTGTCGCGTATGGATCGCCCGGATTCGGGTGACATGCGAGGAAGCCTCCCTTCTGGTGGAGGGAGCGGACAGGTGTGAGGCTCGGATGTCCTGACTGCCCCCTCCACTTGAAGGGTAGCCTCGCATAGCGCTTGTGAAATGCGCCACATGGCGCGTGCGTCCTCATGACTCCTGCCCCCACCTCGTTGAGCGGGTGGGCCATACAAACGATCAAGCTGGCCGGTTCGGCGGCAGATGCCGCGTGGCAGTCGGAGTGCGAGTTGGTGGGTTGACGCATCCCGGCCAGGCCCAAAGTTGTCCGAACGGGGGATGCGGTTTCCCGCCACGGTCGCTTCGGTATGTCGGCTGCCCCTGGGCCTCAAACGTCTCGACGGCAGCAGGCGCGCTGGATGGACGCTGACCGGCCATGGTAGGCAGCGTTAGGTCGATGTGGTGAAACAGCCAGAGACTTGCATTGCCACGCTGGTGCAGCTTCGATGCACAACGCCACCGCTTCCTCATCGCGATTCGCGAGCCCGCTGAGATCCTTGCCTTGGACGCCGGGGACTTTGAGGTACCTGGCCATCGTCGCAGGCCGTAAAGCCGAGCCCGAGCGTTAGACTCAGATCGAGCCCGCACGGACCCTTGGCTGGGATCGCCAGACTCATCGAGACCTCTGGTTGCCTTCACACTCGATGGCGGCGAACGGCGCTTCACCTGCCAGGTCGGCGGGAGCCCGGACGTGATCTTCCACAACGGCAGAACAAGCGAACTCTACGTCGCGACCGGCGAGGGTGTCCTCGCCGTTGTCGACACCGCGCACGGAGTGCTGGCCCAGACTGTGCCAACGGGCGAGGGCGCCCATACCTTCGCCTTTGATTCCGAGCGTCAGCGGCTTTACGCCGTTGTACCTGAGCCTCCGCAGGCGCTTCTCCTTGACGCAGCAGCAGGGCATGGTTGAAGACCGAAGTTGCCGCATGTAGTGCCATGGGATCGTGGGTCCAGAGCGGGGGGCCGATCAGCTTGCCCGCCACAGCCCGGTCTTTCCGCCGCAAGGAGGATGCCGCTGTGCGGCACGAGGGGCGTACTTGCCGGAGAGAGCGAGCCCAAGGAAGCGAAGGTTGGCTCCCCGCTGCAACAGATCCGATTTGCCCATCAGCGCACTGCCCATTGGGCTCCAGAGCAGCCGCGCAGGGGCAGTCCCACTAGCGACGGCTTCGCCCCTCGCGGTCCAATCGTGGCCCGGTGGCCCCGGATGTCACACGGATACGCCTCCCTAGAGACTGCCCCGGCGGGCGGACTGCGAACAATCAGTGAAAGGCCTGGATATCTATAAATATCCAGGCCTTTCAGAGCGGAACAGGGACAGTATCAGGAGACGCCCCACTTGAACGTCATAATCCAAATCGACATGCCGACCATGCCCACTGCGATCGCGATGCCGAGCGCAAGCAGCGGCACGTGCCACGCCGGTCCGCGGCTTTCCCGCAGATGCATGAAGACGCCGAGCTGGATTCCGACCTGCAGGGCCGCGAGCGCGAACAATGCAGCCGTGAGCAGCTGCGGGGCGAGGACGCCGCCCCGCACCAGCAGGAGCGCGGCGATCGTCAGGGCGAGCGACGCCGCGAAGCCGATCACCTGGCGCCATGGAAAGCGTTCCTCGGCGAAGTGAGGATCGATGATCCGAAGGCCCTGTTCGAACTCCTGGGGCGACTCGGAAAGATCGCGTTCTTCGGCGGCGGACATGGCGTAAGCCCCTTCTTTCGCGGGTTGCTAGGAGACCTTGCCGATCAGATAGACGAAGGTGAAGATGCACACCCAGACGATGTCGAGGAAGTGCCAGTACAGCGCGAACGTGTACAGCTTGCGCGAAGTGACTGCGGTCAGCCCGTGGCGTGCGAGCTGAAAGAGTAGCGCGATCGCCCAGAGGATGCCGAAGCTGACGTGTGCTCCGTGCGTCGCGACAAGCAGGAAGAAGCTCGAGAGGAATGCACTCCTCTGCCATCCCGCGCCCTGCGCCACGTCCAGGACGAACTCGTGCAGCTCAAGCCCGACGAAGACGGCGCCGAGCAGCAGCGTCACGACCAGCGCGTAGCGCAGGAGCGAGATCTGGCCGCGGCGCATCGCCCAGATCGCGACGCCGACGGTGAAGCTGCTGGTCAGCAGGGCGAGCGTCTCGATCAGCACGGGACCCAGATGGAAGAGACCCATCGGCGTCGGACCGCCCGCACTCATGGGCACGTAGACGGCGTAGCTGGAGAACAGGCTCGCGAAGATCAGGAGATCCGTGATAAGGAACAGCCAGAAGCCGGTCACCCGAAGGCTCTGTTCCTCTTCGGCGAACTCGATGGGCAGCCGCTCTTCACTCCGTGCGGGAAGACTCATGCCTCAAGCCTCCCCAGACGCGACTCGATATGCCGGATCTCACCGGCGTCGACGGACGTATGCCGGTCGTAGTCGAACCAGTTCGCGATCATCACCAGCAGGACACAGGCGAAGCCCAATCCCGCGATGATCCACCACGAGAACACGAGGCCGAAGCCGAATACAAAGAACGAAGCGCCGAGCAGGAACGGGATCGCTGTGTTCTTCGGCAGCTCCAGGCTGCGAATCTCCTGCGGGCGCAGACGCAGGGGCCTTGCGCCGCGCTGCTGCTTCATCTCCCACCAGGCGTCGCGGTTGTCCACCACAGGCAGCCGGGCGAAGTTGTACTCCGGAGCGGGGGACGGGATGGACCACTCCAGCGTGCGCCCGTTCCAGGGGTCGCCCGTCGTGTCCCGCTCGCCATGGCGCATGCTCCAGAGCACGTTGTAGACGAGGGCGAGGAAGCCCGCCCCCATGATGAACGCACCGGCCGTCGAGATGACGTTGAGCTGGTGCCATCCGAAGCCGAGCGGATAGGTCCACATGCGGCGGGTCATGCCGGCGAAGCCGAGCAGGTACTGGGGGCCGAACGTCGCCCAGAAACCG
>JAJYTV010000201.1 GCA_021792885.1 Bacillota bacterium | reverse complement strand
GATCGTGACGGTGCCAAACGTCGTGGGACTGCCCGTCGCGCAGGCGGAAGCGGCGATCGGACCGCAGTTCCAGGTGCAGGTGATCCAGATCAAGTCGAACCAGACGCAGGGCAACGTGGTGCGCCAGAAGCCGAACGGCGGGGCGAGGATCGCCTCCGGCGGGAAGGTCCAGCTCTTCGTGAGCCTCGGCCCGACCCCGACCCAGGCGACCGTCCCCGACCTCACCGGGCTCAGCCTCTCGACCGCGGAGAAAGACCTTGGGGCGCTCAACGTGACGGTCACCAACGTACTCTCCGACTATTCGACGTCGCCGTCGGGCACCGTGCTGAACCAGTCGCTCGCGCCGGGAACCACCGTCACGCAGAACATGACGACGATCCTCACCGTCAGCGAGGGCACGCCGCCAGCGGGTGGCACCGGAGCGCCGGGCGGCCCGGAGCAGATCACCGTCACGTACACGGGTCCCGGTACCGCCTCGGTCGAGGTGTGGCTCGTCGATGCGACGGGCGCCACCGTGCTCATGAACGACCCCGCGATGCAGTCGAACACGCCGGCCCCGCTCACCGTGCAGTGGCAGGGCAACGGCAGGATCGAGGAGTACGTGAACGGCAGCCTCGTCTACTCACAGCCGCTCCCGATCCAAGGGGGGATCAGCACCCAGTGAGCCGTGGCCTCGTGCTGCGCGTCTATGGCGATCGGGCGCTCGTGCGCAGCGGGGAGACGCTGGCCGAGTACCGCCCGAAGGGCAACCTGCGCAAGGAGGGGCTCCTCGCGGGCGACCGCGTGACGCTGCAGGGCGAGCACATCACCGCGGTCGCGCCGCGCCAAAACCAGCTCGGCAGACCCCCCGTCGCGAACGCGACCACGCTGCTCGCGATCGCGGCGCTGCGCGATCCCGCCGTCTCCCAGGGCGATCTCGACCGCCTCTTGCTGCAAGCGCAGGCGCAGGGCCTCGAGCCGCTGGTGGTGCTGAACAAGTCGGACCTCGCGACCGGGGAGGAGAGCGCCGGTTACCTTCGCCCCTACCTCGCGGCCGGCTACGCGGCCCTGCGCGTCTCGACGAAGACGGGGGAGGGCCTCGGCGACCTGCGCCGCGCGCTCCCCGAAGGGATCGCCGTGCTGGCGGGCCAGAGCGGCGTCGGCAAGTCGAGCATCCTGCGGGCGCTGACCGGCGCGGACGTCGAGATCGCAGGCATCGCGCCGCGGCTGCGCCGCGGCCGGCACACGACGCGCGCCGCGACGCTCTATGAACTCGGCGAGGGGCGGCTCGTCGCCGACACGCCCGGCTTCTCGGACCTCGAGCTGCCCAGCGTCCCCCCTGAGCAGCTCGCAGGGCTCTACCCGGAGTGGGAGAGGCTCTCCTGCCGCTTCGCCGACTGCCGCCACCGCGCGGAGCCGGACTGCGCCGTGATCGCTGCCGTCCAGGCGGGCGCGCTTGACGAGGGACGCTATCGCCGCTACCTCGAATTCCTCGCCGAGATCGAAGGGAGGCCGAAAGTGTGGCACTGATCGCACCGTCGATCCTGACGGCGGACTGGCTCGATCTGCGTGGCGCGCTGCGCTCTGCCCAGGGCGCCGACCTCCTGCACCTCGACGTGATGGACGGGCACTTCGTCCCGAACCTCACGTTCGGCCCGCCCCTCGTCGCAGCCATCTGCCGGGAGGCGCAGCGGCCGGTCGAATGCCATCTGATGGTGGAGAGGCCACAGGACCTCCTCGCGCGCTACGCCGAGGCGGGCGCCGGACGGCTGATCGTGCATGCCGAGGCGACCGCGCACCTGCACCGGCTGGTCGCCGAACTGCGCGGTCTGGGTGTGGAGGCCGGCGTTGCGCTGAACCCCGGATCCCCGCTCGCGCTCGTCGAGGAGGTCGCGGGGGAGATCGATCTCCTGCTGCTGATGACGGTCGACCCCGGATTCGGCGGCCAGGCCTTCCTGACGGGACAGCTCGCGAAGATCCGCGAGGCGAAGCGCCGCTTTCCGCACCTCCTGATCGAGGTCGACGGCGGCGTCCACCTGGAGAACGCGCGCACGGTCGCCGAAGCCGGCGCCGACATCCTCGTCACCGGTTCGAGCGTCTTCGCGAAGGATGCGGACCCTGCGCAGCGCATCAAGCAGCTGCAGCAGGCGACGAGGTAGTCACATCGCGCCGCTTCGCCCGATAGACTAATACCGGGGGTGGAATGCGGTGCGGGTGCATGTCGTCCGGGTGCCGAAGTTCGTCGGGGCGCTGCTTCTCGGCCTGATCTCCCTGTTCGGTGGGCGCGGTGCACGGCAAGTGCAGCCGATGGACAGCGAAGAACCCTAGAACGCGGCCGGGCGGTGCCTCCCGTGAAGGGATGCACCGCCCGGCCGGGAACCCGATCCCGTACTAGAGCGCCCGCTGCACCTTGCCCGAACGCAGGCAGCGAGTGCACACGTTCATCCGCTGCACCCGGCCGTCGACGACGGCACGCACCGTCTGGATGTTCGGCATCCACGTGCGCGACGTCTTGATGTTCGAGTGCGAGACAAGGTTGCCGAACTTGGCATTCTTGCCGCATACCTCGCATGACTTCGCCATTGCAATGAACCTCCCAAGATCGCGGCCTCGCAACGAGGCACAAACTCTCCAAAGCATAGCACGGCGACCGTGATCGTGCAAATGACGGCGCGCGCGCGCAAGGAGGACGAGCCGTTTGCGCTTTCTCGATGCAACGCGAGAGGAGCAGCTCCTGCACCTCTCTCCGGCGCTCGCGGAAGCGATCGCAACATCGGTCGCGGCGCACGCCGCGCCGCCTACGTACGGCCTGCGCCGCCAGCGCCCGTACGTGCTGCTCGGGCCGCAGGATCTGCGCCTGCCGCGCACGGAGGCCGGCGTCGCCTGGCTGCAAGCGCAGGGGCTGCCCGTCTATGTGCGCGTCGGCGGCGGTGCCGCCGTCCTGCTGGACGAAGGGTGCCTGAGCTTCTTCGCGGCCATCCCCACCCGCGATCTCGGCAGCGTCGACGAGAACTTCCGGGCACTCACAGCTCCGGTGCGCACGGCGCTCGCGCGCCTGACGGTGCCGGTGCGGTTCGGCCGCGCGCCCGGCTCCTTCTGCGAGGGACCGCAGGATCTCGTGAGCCAGGGCGGCCGCAAGATCGCCGGCGTCTCGCAGGCGCTGCGCCGTGGCTACTCCCTCGTGAGCGGCATGCTGCTCGTGCGCCAGGACCCGGTCGCGACGACAGCGCTGCTGCAGGAGTTCTACCGCCGCGCCGGCAGCGGCCGTGAGCTCAGGGCGTCCGCCGTCACCTCGCTCCGGCAGGAACTCGGCCGCGAGCCCTCGCTCGAGGAGGTCAAGGAGGCGATCGTCGAGGCGGCGGGGGAGCTCGGCTGGGACAAAGAGCCGTCGATGCCCAGCCCGCAGGAGGCGGCCGGCGCGGAGGAGCTCCTCGGGAGGCGACGCTTCCTCTCCACCGCGCACGGCGCCGAGCGGTAAGGGCTTGCGCCCGCCGCGGCGATCTGCCACGATGGCCGTGACAACCGAATAGCGCAGGGTGCGCGGTGCCCCCACTGGGGGCGAAGAGGGAATCAGGTGCAAAGCCTGAGCGGTCCCGCCACTGTATGCGGCGATTGAGCGCCAAGACGCCACTGTCCTCGGACGGGAAGGCGGCGCAAGAATGCCGCGAGCCAGGAGACCTGCCCGCACCATGCCGGCGATCCTCCGGAGGAGAGGCCAGCCGGAAGGCGGTGCGCGCGCCCGCCTTTCCAGCAACCATGGCCGACCCGGAGCCTTGCTCTCCGGGCGTTTCTGTTTTCTGGAAAGGGGAAGACGCGATGCGACCGCGACTGCGAACGCTCGTCCCGCTGCTTCTTGTCTCACTGCTCGCCGCCGGCTGCGGCCAGGCGGTCAAGGCGCAAGGACCGATCACGCTGAAAGACGACCTTGGGCACACCGTGGTGCTGAAGGCGCCCGTGACCCGGATCGTCTCGCTCGGCCCGTCGAACACGGAGACGCTGCTCGCGCTCGGGCTGCGCAAGGACATCGTCGGCATCGACGACGAGAGCGTGCAGTATGCCCCGCCGCCCTACGCCAAGGAGGCGAAGGGGCTGCAGATCGTCGGTGACTCCTACAGCGGGCTCAACGTGGAGAAGATCGCCGCGCTGCGCCCCCAGCTGATCCTCGCGATCCCCGGCGTCGCGGACCTCAAGGAACTGCAGGCCCTGGGAGTGCCGATCGCGACGCTCGAGCCCGCAAACATGGCCGGCATCGAGCGGGACATCCGCTTCGTCGCCGCGGCGGCCGGCGTCCAGGCGAAGGGAGCGCAGGTGGTCTCGTCGATGCAGCGCGAGGTCCACGCGATAGGGGCGGCCGTCGCGAAGGTCAAGGGCCGCCCGTCCGTCTACGTGGAGCTCGATCCGACGAGCTACTACTCCGCCGGCCCGGGCAGCTTCCTCGACGCGCTCGTCAAGATCGCGGGCGGGCGCAACATCGCGGACAAGATCGCCAAGACGGCCTACCCGCAGCTGTCCGCCGAGTCGATCATCGCCCAGAACCCCCAGGTGATCATCCTGCTCGACACGCCCGCCGCGACGGCGGCCCA
>JAJYTV010000002.1 GCA_021792885.1 Bacillota bacterium | reverse complement strand
GCGCACCAACGCGGCTACCACCTGACGCTCGCGACGAGTCCGGTCTTCCCCTTGCGCGCGATCGTGGAGCGGCTCAGCTGGGCGGGCATCCAACCAGACGCGTTCGAGCGGATCACGAGCTTCGAACACTGCAGCTACGCGAAGCCTGATCTGCGCTACTACGAAGAGGTCCTCGCGATGGCAGGTTGCCGCCCCAGGGACGCCCTCATGATCGGCAACGACCGCCACGACGACGGCGGGGCGACGGCGGCGCACATCCCGTTCGTCTGGGTGAACGGAAGCTATCGCCGCTCCGCGGAGCCGATCGGTGAGCCGATCTGGCGGGGTACGATGCACCGGCTGGCACAGGCAATGGAAGAGGGGAATGCACCGTTCGCACACTGCGGCTGAGACCTGGCGAGCATCGGGCCCTGCACGGGCATCCATGGGTATTCCGCGGCGAACTGCGGGAAGTTCCACAGGACCTCGCACCCGGTGAGATCGCGCAGGTGGAGGACTCCCGTGGCCGGACGGTCGGCGCGGGCTATGTGAACCCCGCGTCCGGCATTCTCGTGCGGCTGCTCACGCGCGGCAGCGCGCTGCCCTCGCCAGACTGGGCGAAGGGACAGTTTCAGCGCGCGCTGCAGCGGCGCAAGGCGCTGATGGGGGACGTCGAGGACCTCCGGCTCGTGCACTCGGAGGCGGACGGCCTCCCGGGTCTCGTCGTGGAGCGCATCGGCGGCTACGCCGTCGTCTCGCCGGACACGCTGGGAGCGGAGCGGGTGCTCTTGCCCTGGCTGCTCGAGGAGATCGAGGCGGCGGCGCCGCGCGGCGTCATCCTGCGCGCGGTGGCTCCGATCCGGCAGCGGGAAGGGCTCGCGCCGCGACTCGAGATGCTCCGTGGCGAGGCACCCGAGGGGCCGGTCATCGCACGCGAAGGCGACATCCGCTATGCTGTCGACCTGTTTGGAGGCCAGAAGACGGGTCATTACTTCGACCAGCGCGAGAATCGGGCGCTTTGCCGCAGCCTGGGGGAAGGGCGGCGCGTACTCGACGTCTTCTCCTACACCGGGGGCTTCGCCATCGCGGCCGCCCTCGGCGGCGCGGGAAGCGTGACGGCCATCGAGAGTTCGGGCGAAGCGGCAGCGGCGCTCTCAGGCAACGCCGCGTTGAACGGAGTGACGGTCGAGGTGCGGGAGGAGAACGCCTTCGACCTCTTGCGCCAACTGGTACGAGACGGCGAGCGGTACGACCTCGTCGTGCTGGACCCACCGCCCTTCGCGCGCGGCAGGGATCATCTCGAAGCAGCGTTGCGCGCCTACAAGGAGATCAACCTGCGGGCGATGCGGCTACTCGCGCCCGGCGGCTACCTCCTGACGGCGAGTTGCTCGCACGCAGTTTCGCTGGGAGAGTTTCTCGCCGTCATCGAGGACGCGGCCGGCGACGCCGGAGTGCCGCTCACGCGACTCGCCGTACGGGGACCCGCGCCGGATCACCCGATCCGCGTCGAGGTGCCGGAATCGGACTACCTGCACCTTCTCGCACTGCAGCGGGACTGACGGCTTTACAACAGGCAGGGCGCGCCTATAATAAGGTCAGGGAAGGTCAAAAACCCATCGGAGGGAGTCGAGCATGTCGCTTACGCTGGCGGATGCCATCGAACGGCACATCCTCGCACTGATCGAGGAGCGAGGGGAAGCGGCCTTGCAGCGGGTGGAACTTGCCCGTTGCTACGATTGCGCGCCCTCGCAGATCAACTACGTGCTGGCCACCCGTTTCTCGCCGGAGCGCGGCTTCGTCACGGAGAGCCGCAGGGGCGGCGGCGGGTACATCCGCATCGTGCGGTCGGTCGAGCCGGAGCTTCCCCAGATGGCGGCCGCCCTGCGCCAGGCGCCGAGCGGCATCGAGGAGGCGGTCGCCCTGGCCGTCATCGCCCGCTGCGGCGCGTACGGCTGGCTCACAGAGCGCGAGGCGCAGATGCTGACGGGCATGGTCCGGCGCGACGTGATCGGCCTACCGCTGCCGGAGCGAGACCTCGTCCGCGCGCGACTGCTCGCCGCAGCACTGCTCGCGGTCGGCCAGGGGAGGTGAGGAGATGACCTGTGAGGAATGCGGCCTGCGGCCTGCGTCCGTCCACCTGACCAAGGTGGTCAACGGCCATGTCGAGCAGACGCACCTCTGCAGCGTTTGCGCCCAGCAGAAGGGGGAATTCCAATTCTTCCCAGACCCCGCGTCGCTGCTGCAGAACCTCCTCGCCAACTTCGTCGGACTGCAGCAGTCCGTCGAGCCGAAGACGGAACTGCGCTGCTCGAGCTGCGGTTTCCGTTTCAGCGAGTTCCGCGAGACGGGGCGGCTCGGCTGCCCGGCTTGCTACACGCAGTTCCGCAGCGAACTCGAGCCGATGCTGCGCCGCCTGCACGGTACGACCGAGCACCGCGGCAAGCTGCCGAAGCGGCGCGGCCAGGTCTACGAGCGGTCCCGGCGGATCCAGGAGCTGCGCGATCGCCTGCAGCAGGCGGTGCAGAACGAGGAGTACGAACTGGCGGCAGCGTTGCGCGACGAGCTCAAGGTCGCAGAAGCGGGGGGAGCGCAATGAACCTCGAGACCCACCTCTCGTCCCCGCGCAGTGCCTGGACCTCGGGCGGCGGGGAGATGTCGGACGTCGTGGTCTCCAGCAGAGCGCGACTTGCGCGCAACCTGGACGGCTACGCCTTCCCGGAGCACCTGGAGATGGATCCCGGGGAGCAGGTGATGCAGCGGGTTCAGGGCGCCGTCACTGGCCTCGGCCGGGAGTGGGCGTTCTACCGGTTGCAGGGTCTGCAGCCCATGGACCGGCAGGTGCTGCTCGAGAAGCACCTCATCAGCCCGCAGCAGGCGCAGTCTCCCGAGCGTGCGGCTCTCGCGCTGCGCGAGGACGAGATGCTGAGCGTAATGGTGAACGAGGAGGATCACCTGCGTGTGCAGGCCATCCTGCCCGGCCTTGCGGTTTCCGAGGCCCTGCGCCTCGCGCTCGAGACGGACGACCGGCTGGAGCAGAACCTCGACTTCGCCTTCACGCCGGACCGCGGCTACTTGACGGCTTGCCCGACCAACGTCGGAACAGGGTTGCGCCTTTCGGTCATGCTACACCTTGGCGGGCTCGTCTCGACGCAGCGCATTCAGCAGCTGTTGCAGGTCCTGCCGAAGCTCGGATTGGCCGTGCGCGGACTCTACGGAGAGGGCACCGAGGCGGTTGGCAACCTGTTTCAGATCTCCAACCAGATCACGCTGGGCCAGACGGAGGAGGAGGTGGCTGCGAGCATCGAGCGCGCGGCGATGGAAGTGATCGAGCAGGAGAGGCAGGCGCGGCGGGTGCTGGCCGAGAACGCTCTGCCTGAGATGCAGGATCGAGTCCATCGCGCCTTCGGCATTCTGCGCCACGCGAGGCTCTTGGGCGCGGAAGAGACGATGCAGCTGCTCTCCGATCTCCGCCTCGGGACGGAGATGGGGCTCTTGCAGGTGCCACTGCGCTTGGTGAACGAGCTGCTCCTCCTGGCGCTGCCAGGATTTCTTGCGAAGACGGTGGGACACGAACTGCAGCCAGCCGAGCAGCGCGCTGAACGCGCGAACCTGATCCGGGACCGGCTGCAGAAGGAGGTTGGATAAGGATGTACCAGCGGTTCACTGAACGGGCGCAGCGGGCGCTGTTGCTCGCCCAGGAAGAGGCGAAGCGCCTGCAGTACAATTTCGTCGGCACCGAGCACCTGCTGCTCGGGCTGATCCGCGAAGGAGACGGCATCGCGGCGAAGGCGCTGCTGTCGCTGGGCGTCAGCCTCGACAAGGTGCGGGCGGAGGTCGAGAAGGTGATCGGCCGCGGTACGACCCCGGCCGAGGGGGATATCGGGCTCACGCCGCGGGCGAAGAAGGTGGTCCTGGAGCTCTCTGCGGAGGAGGCCCGCCACCTTGGTCACAACTACATCGGCACGGAACACATCCTGCTCGGGCTAATCCGCGAGGGGGAAGGGGTCGCAGCGCGCGTCCTGCTGAACCTCGGTGCGGACCTTGATCGCGTGCGCGCGCAGGTGATCCAGCAGTTCGGCATGCCGTCGAACAGCACTGCCCCCCAGAAGCAGCGCCAGCGCAGCCAGACGCCGGTGCTCGACCAGTTCGGGCGCGACCTGAACCAACTCGCCGAGGAAGGCAAGCTCGATCCGGTCGTCGGCCGGGAGAAAGAGATCGAGCGGGTCATCCAGATCCTCTCCCGCCGCACGAAGAACAACCCGGTGCTGATCGGCGAGCCGGGCGTCGGCAAGACGGCCATCGCCGAGGGCCTTGCCGAGCGCATCGTCACGAGCCGCGTGCCGGAGACGCTGAAAGACCGGCGCGTCGTCACACTCGACCTCGGGGCGCTCGTTGCAGGGTCGAAGTACCGCGGCGAGTTCGAGGACCGGCTGAAGAAGGTCATGGATGAGATCCGCCACTCCGGCAACGTGATCCTGTTCATCGATGAACTGCACACCATCGTGGGTGCCGGCGCGGCCGAGGGCGCGATCGACGCGTCCAACATCCTCAAGCCTGCCCTAGCCCGCGGCGAGCTGCAGTGCATCGGCGCGACGACGCTCGACGAGTACCGCAAGCACGTCGAGAAGGACGCGGCGCTGGAGCGGCGCTTCCAGCCGATCATGGTCGAGGAGCCTTCGACCGACGAGGCCATCGAGATCCTGCGCGGACTGCGCGACCGCTACGAGGCGCACCACCGGGTGGAGATCACGAACGAGGCGCTGGAGGCGGCTGTGCGCCTCTCGGACCGCTACGTACCCGACCGCTACCTCCCCGACAAGGCCATTGACCTCGTCGATGAGGCTGCCTCCCGCGTCCGGCTGCGCTCCTTCGTCGCTCCTCCGGACGTGAAGAAGCTGGAGCAGCGGCTCGAGGAAGCGCGCAAGGAGAAGGAGGCCTCGATCGGGGCGCAGGAGTTCGAGAAGGCCGCACGCCTGCGCGACCAGGAGCAGCAGCTGCGCGAGCAGCTCGACAAGATGAAGGAAGAGTGGGAGAAGAAGACCGTCTCCAACAAGCTGGTGGTCGGCGAGGAGGACATCGCGGAGATCGTCGCCTCGTGGACGGGCATCCCGGTGAAGCGGCTCCAGATGGAGGAGTCGGAGCGCCTGCTGCACCTCGAGGACGAACTCCACCGGCGCGTGGTTGGCCAGGAAGCGGCCGTGACAGCCGTCGCGAAGGCGATCCGCCGGGCCCGCGCCGGCCTCAAGGACCCGCGCCGTCCGATTGGATCGTTCATCTTCCTCGGCCCGACTGGCGTCGGGAAGACAGAGCTCGCAAGGGCCCTCGCCGAGTCCCTGTTCGGCGACGAGGACGCGATGATCACGATCGACATGTCCGAGTACATGGAGCGGCACACCGTGTCCCGCCTCGTCGGTGCCCCTCCGGGCTACGTCGGCTACGAGGAAGGCGGCCAGCTGACGGAGGCCGTCCGCCGCAAGCCGTACTCGGTCGTGCTGCTCGACGAGATCGAGAAGGCGCACCCCGACGTGTTCAACATCCTGCTGCAGGTGCTCGAAGAGGGCCGCCTCACGGAGTCCGGCGGCCGGCACGTGGACTTCCGCAACACGGTCGTGATCATGACCTCCAACGTGGGGGCGGAGCGGCTGCGCCGGGACTCCGGCATCGGCTTCCGGGCAGGCACCGAGGAGGCGCACTTCGGCGCGATGCGCGACCGCATCCTCGATGAGGTGAAGCACACTTTCCGGCCGGAGTTCCTCAACCGGATCGACGACATCATCGTGTTCCACTCGCTCGGTGAGTCGGAGCTCGAGCAGATCGTGCGGATCCTCGTCGATCGGGTTGCGAGCCGCATCGCAGACCAGGGGGTCCGCATCCGCCTCGACGAGGAGGCCTACAAGCTCTTGGCCCGAGAGGGGAACGATCCGGCCTACGGCGCGCGACCGCTGCGCCGGTCGATCCAGCGCCACCTGGAGGACCCGCTCTCGGAGGCGCTGCTCGCCGGCACGGTGCAGCGCGGCCAGGACGTGCTTGTGACCGTCGGCGAGGACGGCAAGCTCACGTTCCAGCCGGACCAGGTGACCCAAGAAGCTTAGGTTGCCGTGCAAGGGCCTTGCCCGCGTGAGAGCGGGCAGGGCCTTGTTGGGCGTCCGATCCGATGGAATCGCTTGGCCAAGTCCGCGTAGCCTAGAAGGGGAGACGTCGAGGAGGCCCAAAGGCGTGCGCGATGAAACGGAGCGGCTGCACCACGTCCTGCGCCAGGTGGCGCCAGGGACGGCGCTGCGGGAAGGCCTCGAGAATGTCCTGCACGCCGGGACAGGCGGCCTCATCGTCCTCGGGGACAACCCGGACGTCCTGGCGCTGGCGGCAGGCGGCTTCCGCATCGACTGCCCCTTCGGCGCGTCGGCGCTCTACGAGCTGGCCAAGATGGATGGCGCGATCATCCTCTCGGCGGATGGGGAGCGGATCCTCCATGCGAACACGCAGCTCGTGCCGGACGCGCGCGTGCCATCGCTCGAGACGGGGATCCGGCACCGCACCGCGGAACGCGTCAGCCGCCAGACGGGTTGTCTCGTCGTAGCGATTTCGCAGCGGCGCCGCCAGATCACGCTGTACAAGGGTACGCTGCGGCATGTCCTGCGCGACGCGTCCGTCGTCCTCGGACGGGCAAACCAGGCCCTGCAGACCTTGGAGCGCCAGCGCCTTGCCCTGTGGTCGGCGATCGAGGACCTCGGAGCACTGGAGTTCACCGGCGACGTCACGCTCGATGACGTCGTGGCGATCATCCAACGGTCTGCACTGGCCGACCGGATCGCCTCCGAGGTGTCAGGCTACGTCGAGGAGCTCGGATCGGAGGGGCGGCTCGTCGCGATGCAGCTCCAGGAACTGCTGCGCGGCCTGCCGGAGGAGATCCTCTATGTCCTGCGCGACTACGCGTACCATCCCGACATGGCGCGGGCGCGGGAGATCCGTGACCAGCTCGGGGAGTGGAGCGCGGAGGCGATGCTCGATCTCGGGGCGATCGCCCGCCTGCTCGGCCATCCCGGAGAGCTCGACCAGGTCGTGCAGCCCCGCGGACTTCGGGTGCTGCGTCGCATCCCTCGGCTTCCGCCGCCCATCGCGGAGCACCTCGTCGAGCGGTTCGGGACGCTACATCGGCTACTTGCCGCGACCCTCGACGAACTCGACGCCGTCGAGGGGATCGGCGCAACGCGGGCCCGGTCGATCCAGGCCCACCTGCAGCGCCTACGCGAACTTTCCGTCTAGGCAAGCGCGGCGGAGGGCCGGAAGAGCGCAAGAAAAGCGTCCGGCGCAGGCGCCGGACGCAGGGGAAGCGTTCCGCTCAGGAGAAGTTGAAGATGCCGAGCGCAGAGATGCGCTTCTGCTCTTTCAGCAGGCAGTCGTACAGGTTCATGTCCACTGCGTTCAGCACGCCGGTCATGTAGAAGAGCGTCTGTCCCACCTCGGCCTCGAGCACCTCGCGGCAATTGTCGCACAACTGGCCTCGGACGCCGGAGTCGAGGAAGGTGCGAAGCTGTTCGAGCGAGATCCCTTCAGGGATCGGGTGCTTCTCCGCATGTACGGCGATGCAGCCGCAGTCAGTCACTGCCTTGGCCACTGCGCGGTTGACGCGTGCGACCGATTCCTGCAGCTTGGACACCGTGTCGAGGACGTTCTTGTGGCGGATGAGGCACTCGCCGACGGTCTCCTGGAACTGATCGCACAGGAGGTCTTTCATCCGCTCGACCCCTCCTCCAAGGTGGCCTCATTATACCGACCGCCAAACTCGGGTGTCAACGCGACGCTTCCCGCGGTGTACTTGCCTGGTGGACAAGGTGTCGTTATAATAAACTTTCATCCTATTGACGAAGACCTGCTGTGCCCCCTACCGTAAGGGTAGGGGGCGTTGCGCACTGGAGTACACCGTCGGCGATCGGGTCGTCTATCCACTCCATGGAGCCGGCATCATCGAAGCCGTCGAGCAGCGCGAAGTGCTCGGACGCGAGGAACAGTACTACGTCGTACGACTGGTCGTCGGCGACATGCGCGCACTCATACCGGTTTCCCGTGTGGATGCGGCCGGCATCCGGCCAGTCGCAGACCGGGCGCGAATCGATCAGGCTCTCCACGCAGCCCGCGACGCGGGGGAGATGCACGCCGGCTATGGCGAGCGCTTCCGTGCGAACACCGCAAAGCTGCGGGCCGGCGATATCGAGGCAGTTGCCGAAGTCGTCGGGTCGCTCTCGCTGCGCCAGCGCCAGCGCGGTTTGTCGGCAGGTGAAGCCCGGCTGTTCGAACAAGCATGGAAGATACTGCTTTCAGAGGTCGCCCTTTCTGCCCGCATTCCGCCAGAGCGGGCCGATGCGCTCCTGCGGGACGTCGTGGGCTGATTCGTATCCATCCCTGCCGTTTGGGCGAATCTAGTCCCAAAGCACGAGACTGGCACGGGAGGAAAACATGTCGATGCACTTCATTTGCGGCTGTCCGAACCGATCTCCTATAATTAGTTCTGTTAGTCCTGCGAGAAGGACGGTGACTCCGCGATGAAGGCCCCTTGGCGCAGTGCACTGACCCTGTTCGGCCTGCTCCTCGGCCTTCTACTGGGATACTACCTGGTGAGGGCGCTCAGCCACGACGGGGTCGGCTTCGCTCCTTTCCAGCAGATCGGGATCGCGCTGGTGCTCGGTGCACTGGGCGGTTTCCTCGGCTTCTTCTCGACAGCTGCATTGGACCGCGCCATGCGGCGGCTCAACGGCTACATGGAGCGCAGGGTATCTCATTTCACCGCGCAAGAGCTGCTATCAGGCGGCGTGGGCCTGCTGTTCGGCCTGCTCGCCGCGTACCTTTTGAGTACGCCACTGAACGCCATCCCGATTGTCGGAGCGATCTTGCCAATCCTCTTCGCGGTCTTCCTTGGATATGTCGGCGGGTACCTCGGACTTGGCGTCGCGCGCAAGCGGCGCAGCGAGGATCCCCAGCAGGCCGTGCCCCCTGCCCGTGGCGGCAAGGCGGCGCGAAGCGCGCCCAAGGTCGTCGACACGAGCGTAGTCATCGACGGGCGGATCGCCGACATCCTCGAGACCGGGTTCATCGAGGGACCGATCGTGGTGCCCCAGTTCGTGTTGGACGAGCTTCGCCACATCGCCGATTCCGCCGACGTGCTCAAGCGCAACCGCGGCCGGCGCGGGCTCGATGTCCTGAACCGCATCCAGAAGGAAATGGATGTGGTCGTCCGGATCGAGGACAAGGATTTCCCCGGGCTCGAGGTCGACATGAAGCTCCTGCGCCTCGCGAAGCACCTAGACGGCAAGGTGCTCACGAATGACTTTAACCTGAACAAGGTCGCTGCGCTGCAGAACGTGCCGGTGCTGAACATCAACGAGCTCGCGAACGCCGTGAAGCCGGTCGTCCTGCCAGGCGAAGAGATGGTCGTGCACATCATCAAGGATGGCAAGGAGCCCGGCCAGGGCGTTGCCTATCTGGACGACGGTACGATGATCGTGGTCGATTCCGGCAAGAAGCACATCGGCGAGACGATCCCCGTTCTCGTGACTTCGGTACTGCAGACCGCCGCTGGCCGCATGATCTTCGCCAAGCCGAAGCTGGGCGAGCGACAGGAACCCAATGGCAACCGCGTCCAAGCGCAGCCCTGAGACCGCGGCGCTGATCGTCGGCGCTGGCTCCGGCGAGCGCTTCGGCAGGGCCAAGGCATTCGTATCATGGCGGGGCGAGCCGCTCATCTATTGGGCGGCTCGCCCCTTCGCGCGCAGCGACGCGGTCGACCGACTGGTGCTAGTCGTGCGTGAAGCCGATTTCGCAGCAGCCGAGGCGGTGGTGCAGCGGCTGGGCAAACCCGGAAGCGTGGTGTTGGGCGGCGCGACACGGAGCGCGTCGGTGCGGGCCGGCCTTGCCGCGTTGCCCGCTGGTGTCCGGCGCGTGCTCGTGCACGATGCCGCCCGGCCGAACGTGTCGGCGCGCCTTTTGGAGCGGGTCCTCGCCGCGGACGGCCCGTGCGTCCTGCCCGCGGTTCAGGTACACGATGCCCTGCACCGGGCACAGGCTGCTGGGAGCGCAGTCGTCGACCGGGAGGGAGTGGTGCGCGTCCAGACGCCGCAGATGTTGGAGAGAGAGTTGCTGAGCAGCTTGCACGACCGCGACCCGGAGGCGGCCGACGACGGCGCTCTGGCGATCGCGGCGGGGATCGCGGTGCAGTACGTTGCGGGCGAGGAGGAGAACCTCAAGGTGACGACGCCGCAGGATCTTGCCTGGCTGGACAGGGTCGCAGGCGGGGTGCGGGTGGGACAGGGGTTCGACGTGCATCGACTCGAAGCCGGCCGCCGGCTCGTCGTCTGCGGTGTCGAGATCTCGTCGGACCGGGGCGCCGTGGGACATTCCGATGCCGACGCCGCATGCCACGCCCTGATGGACGCAATCCTCGGCGCAGCGGGCCTGCCCGACATCGGCTACTATTTCCCGCCAGGTGACCCGCGCTTCGCCGGAGCCGATTCGATCGGTCTGCTCGAGAAGGTGGTGCGGTACGCGCGCGAGGCAGGATGGGCTGTGTCGCACGCAGACCTCACCGTGCTGCTGGAGGCGCCGAAGATCGGTCCGCACCGCTCAGCGATGCGCGCGCGCATTTCAGGAGCACTGGGGCTTGCGCCGGAGGACGTCTCGGTCAAGGCGACGACCGCCGAGGGGCTAGGCCCGATCGGTGCCGGGGACGGGATCGCCGCGTGGGCGGTCGCGACGCTGCGCACCGAGGTGGCGCGCTAGCCTTCGGACGGCGCGGGCAGGCGGACGGTCACGATGCCGCCGCCGCCCGGCTGGTTCTCAGCGGAGATGGTGCCGCCATGGGCCGTGATGACGCGTCTGCAGATCGAAAGCCCGAGACCTGTGCCGTAACGTTTCGTCGTGAAAAATGGCTCGAAGATGTGTGGGAGCAGCCGGTCGGGGAACCCGGGCCCGGTATCGAGCACCTCGATGCAGCGCTGCGCACCCTCGGAGCGCACCCGCACCGTCACGACACCGCCGTGCGGCGTCGCGTCGCTCGCGTTGCCGATGAGATTGAGGAGCACCTGGTGCAGTTGGAATGCGGAGCCCCTGCACGAAAGGGGGCCCACCTGCAGGTCCAGAGCGATGCGCTGCCCGCGGGCGCCAAGCATGGCCTCGCAGGCGGCGCAAGCCTCCGCAGTGGCTTCCCGCAGGTCGACGCGCGCGCGTAGATCCCCGTGCGGCTCGATCAAATTCATGAACCCGTTCAGCAGCTCGTTGATGCGGTCCAGCTCGCGCAGTGCGATGGCCGCCTGCTCTGGGCTCCCGCCCGGCCACTCGTGCTGCAGTTCCTCGAGGATGCCGCGGACGGCGGTGAGGGGGTTGCGGATCTCATGGGCGGCGGACGCCGCGAGTTCCGGACTGAAAGCGCTACCTACGCCTTCTGGCAGTCCAGTATGGGGCAAGGGATGCATGAAGAGGACCCACGAATGCGTTCCCGAGGCATGGCGCAAGAGGTCGCACAAGTAGAGATCCTGCGATCCCCCGATCGGGGCGATCGAGGTGACGAAATCGCTGGAGATCAGGTCCATCGGATCGATATCGACCCTGCGCAGCACGGGTACCAGGGGCTGCCCTGGTACGGCGAGGCCGGGAAGAAGGCGACGCGCGGCCGGAGACGCAAATCGGATCACGCCGCGGCGGTCGGCAACGACGAGCCCAGCAAGCCCCGAGCGCGTCACGCGCTCCGTGGCTTGGTACGTTCCGAGCCGTACGAGCAGCGCATTCCACAAGGTGAGCCCGCCTTCTGCGAGAGACGACTTCCAAGCCGCTCCTAGCCGTTCCTTTCCTTTCGCGAAGAAGAAAGGAATCCCTGCATAAATTCTTAGCACAAACATCGGGTATTGACGGGCGAACGCGAAACGCGCACAATCAACATCCAAAGGCGAGGAACGGCAGAGTACCCGATGGGCGTTCGCCGAAGAGAGGGCAGACGAGGCTGGGAGCTGCCCGCGGACGCAATGGGGAAGTGCGGCCGGGAGCCGCGACGGTGAGCTCGCGCGAGCTGTCGACGGAAGGGGCCACGTGAACGGCCCGCGAGGGCGGCCATGGCCGCTGAAGCAGAGTGGAACCGCGGACCGACCGCCTCTGGAGGCGATCGGTCCTTGAATTTGCGGGAGGAGCGGATGCCGGATGTTCGGGCGTCTCCGGGAAGACGTGCGCATGGTCTTCGAGCGCGATCCGGCTGCGAAGAGTACACTGGAAGTGATCCTCACCTATCCTGGCCTGCACGCGCTCTGGTTCTATCGGGTCGCTCACCGGTTCTACGTCGGGCGGCATTACGTGCTCGCACGCATGATCTCGCAGTTCGCGCGCTTCGTCACCGGCATCGAGATCCATCCGGGAGCGAAGATCGGCCACCGGTTGTTCATCGACCACGGCACGGGTGTCGTGATCGGCGAGACGGCCGAGGTGGGCGACGACGTGACGCTCTACCAGGGGGTTACGCTGGGCGGCACCGGCAAGGAGCACGGCAAGCGCCACCCGACGATCGGCGACCGCGTGATGATCTCTTCCGGCGCGAAGGTTCTTGGGGCGATCACGATCGGGGACGACTGCAAGATCGGGGCGGGCGCCGTGGTCGTGAAGCCCGTTCCGCCGCACTGCACGGTCGTGGGGGTGCCGGGGAGGATTGTCCGCGTTGCCGGCCAGCCGGTCTCCAAGGAGATCGACCTGCAGCATGGGGATCTGCCTGACCCGGTGTCGGAGGCGATCTTGAGCCTCACCGCCACCATCGACCGCCTGGAGGCGCGAATCGCCCGCTTGGAGGGGAAGACCCAACGCGATGGCATCGAAATCGATACGTCTCTATGACACACTGACACAATCCAAGAAGCCGTTCGTACCCCTGGAGCCGGGCCTGGTGCGGATGTACGTCTGCGGGCCGACGGTCTACCATCATCTGCATGTGGGCAACTTCCGTTCCTTCGTGGTCTTCGACACCCTCGCCCGCTTCTTCGAGGCGCAGGGCTTCCGCGTGCTGCGGGTGCAGAACTTCACCGACGTCGACGATAAGATGATCAACCGGGCACAGGAGCTCGAAGTGAGCGTGCCGGAGCTGGCGGAACGCTACATCGCGCAGTACCGCGAGGACGCGCAGGCTCTCGGCATGGCCGAGGCGTATGCGGAGCCGCGTGCCACGGAGCACATCGCCGACATCGTCGCGCACATCGAGGGGCTGATCGCGAAGGGGCTTGCCTACCCGGTGGACGGCGACGTGTACTTCCGCGTGTCCGCCGATCCGGGCTACGGCAAGCTCTCGCACCAGCCACAGGAGGAACGCCTCGCCGGTGCGCGCGTCGACGTCGACGAACGCAAGGAGGACCCTGCCGACTTCGCCCTCTGGAAGGCAAGCCGCCCCGGCGAGCCCAGTTGGCCGTCGCCCTGGGGTCCGGGGCGGCCAGGCTGGCACATCGAGTGCTCCGCCATGGCTCGCTGCTACCTCGGAGATACGCTGGACATCCACGCGGGCGGGCAGGATCTCGTCTTCCCGCACCACGAGAACGAGATCGCGCAGTCGGAGGGCCTCTTGGAACGGCCTCTCGCGCGCTACTGGCTGCACACGGCGATGCTGACGATGGACGGGGCAAAGATGTCCAAGTCACAGGGCAACATCGTGGCGCTCTCCGCACTTCGCCAGCGCTTCCGACCGCAGGCCATCCGGCTGTTCCTCCTGAGCGCGCACTACCGCACGCCACTCGCCTTTCGCGAGGAGCTGATCGAGGCGAGCGAGGCGGCCCTGACGCGGATTGAAAACTGCCTCACGCGGCTGCAGCACCTGCTTCCGCACGCCGCGCCCGACGACAAGGGGGACCAGTCGTACTTGGAGCACCTCGAGCTCGCGCAGCGCGCCTTCGAGGAGGCGCTGTCGGACGATCTCAATACGGCGCAGGCCCAGGCGGTGCTGTTCGACGTTGTGCGAGAAGCGAACAGCATCCTGGACGTCGACTCCGCGCGCAAGGTGATCGAGGAGGCGGAACGGTTTTTGCGCCGCAGCCTCGAACTGCTCGGCATTCGACTGGAGCGCGAGGCGGAGGACCTCGGCGAGGAGATCGAGCGCCTGATCGCGGAGCGCGAAGCCGCTCGGCGTAACCGGGACTTCCAGACCGCCGACCGAATTCGCGACGACCTGCGCGCGAAGGGCATCGTGCTGGAGGACACGCCGCAAGGCGTGCGCTGGTACCGTGGCTGAGACCAGGCGCCCCAGGGGGCGCGGGTCGGCAAAGGGCGGACGGCCGCACGGAGCGCCAGGAGGGCGCCGCGGCCCGTCGCCTCGTCCGCAGCAGCCTCTTGAGCGCAGCGAACGTAGCCCTGAAGGTGCACAGCGCCCCACTCGCCGCGTCCAGCCCGTGCCGCGAGAAGCGGCGCAGGAGGACCGGGGACTTGTCGTGTTCGGCCGCCGCGCGGTGATCGAGGCGCTGCGGGCCGAGCGCACCGTGAATCGGCTGTGGGTGGACGAGTCCACCCCGGCGGCCGCGTTCGCCGCCGTGTTCGAGGCGGCTAACGCCCGCGGCATCCACGTCGAGCGCGTGCCGCGCGCGAAGCTGGAGGCGCAGGCGGGCCCCCACCACCAGGGGGTGGTGGCGCTCTGCGCGCCCATTGCATATGTGGATATCGAGACACTTCTTGCCCGCGCCGCGTCCCGAGGGGAGCCTGCGCTCCTGCTGCTGCTCGACGGCGTGCAGGACCCGCAGAACATCGGCAGCCTGATCCGGACGGCGGAGGTGGCGGGGGCCCACGGCATCGTGCTGCCGGAGCGCAGGGCTGGAGCCGTCACACCGGCGGTCGTGCGCGCGGCGGCGGGCGCCGCCCTCGTCCTGCCGGTTGCTCGGGTGAAAAATCTTGGGCAGGCGGCGCTGCGCCTGCAGGAGGCGGGTGTCCAAGTGGTGGTGGCGCACCCCGCGGCACAGCAGCTCGTGTATGGGGCCGATCTCACCGGCCCGACAGCGATCGTGGTCGGGGGAGAGGGGCAGGGTGTATCGGACCTGATGCGCCGCCGGGCGGACCGCGTCGTCGCGCTGCCACAGGCGGGTTCGATCGGCTCGCTGAACGCCGCTGTCGCCGGGGCGGTGATGGTCTACGAGGCCGTCCGCCAACGTGTTGCCAAGGCTCGTCCTTGACGCTACTTTAAGGGTTCCCTTATAATGCGCATAGTTTGAAGCGTCCTCTCGCCTGGATGCCAATTCGTGATGACCGGATCACAGTGAAGCGGACGGAGGCGAGACGTATTGAGTGTGAGCGCACAGCGCGAGGTATCTACCGAGTACGATTTGATGATCGACGAGGAGATCGTTGAATTCGCGCGCGACGGAAGTCATATTGCGCTCGAGTTTCTCATCAACAAGTATAAGAACTTCGTGCGCGCCAAGGCGCGTTCGTACTTTTTGATCGGCGCAGACCGTGAGGATATCATTCAGGAGGGCATGATCGGCCTCTACAAGGCCATTCGGGACTACCGAAGCGACAAGCTCTCGTCTTTCCGTGCATTTGCGGAACTCTGCATCACGCGGCAGATCATCACGGCGATCAAGACCGCGACGCGCCAGAAGCATATCCCGCTGAACTCGTACGTGTCGCTGAACAAGCCGATCTATGAGGACGACTCCGATCGCACCCTGCTCGATGTGATCTCCGGCACGAAGGTGTCGGATCCCGAGGAGCTCGTGATCAATCGGGAAGAATTTGGCGACATCGAGGAGAAGATGGGCGAAATCCTGTCAGACCTCGAGTGGCGGGTACTGATGGCGTACCTCGACGGGAAGTCGTACCAGGAAATCGCCCTCTCCCTCGGCCGGCACGTGAAGTCGATCGACAACGCATTGCAGCGGGTGAAGCGGAAGCTCGAGCGCTACCTCGACCTGCGTCGCCAGGAGCCGCAGGAAGACTAGATCACGGCTTCTGCATCGACCACAGGTAGCGGGCGAGCGCGCCGGACTGCGCGGTCGTCAGGCTGCCTGGGTTGTTGAACGGCATGTTCTTCTGAATGAAGGCCTGCAGCGACGCCTGGGTCTGGAACCGCGTCGTGAGGCCTGCGTCGAGCTTCGGCGCGGTCGCTCCCTTGCCTCCGGCACCGTGGCAGACCTGGCACTTCTGCTGGAAGAGCGCCGCCGCCTGGGCGTTGGTGCCAGTCGGGTTGCCGGTCTGCGTCGTCGTGCCAGTGGTCGGCGGTGCCGCGGCGGTGCCGGACGACGAGTTGGACTTTGACGACTTCGAGCCGGACGACTTCGATTTCTTTGTCGAGCTGGCGGCGTCCTTGCCCTTGGACGCGCCCGACTTCGACTTGCTGCTCGAACTGCTGGTCTGCTTCGTGCTCGACTTGCCGGACGCGCTCTGCTTGCCGCCGCAGCCTCCGGCGAGGAGCCCGACGCAGAGGGTCACGATCGCGATCCCTGTGATGATGCGCATGCTCTCCCTCCTGCGCCTAGCGTCCCCGGCCGAAAGGCACCCATGCGCTTGCCCACGCCATGCGCGCGATGCTATGCTAGCCGCGCCGGGCTGGCGTAGCTCAACTGGCAGAGCAGCGGATTTGTAATCCGCAGGTTAGGGGTTCAAGTCCCCTCGCCAGCTCCATTGATGTCCTCATCCCCGCACGGTATGCGGGGTTTTTGCGTTTGCTGGGAGAGGGGAGATGGCTCTCCGCGATTTTGCGCCGACAGACGAGTCGTCCCGGACTGCTATCCCGTGCCTTGGACGAGGCCGGAGTTTGAGGGTCTCCGGTTCAGCGACGGCGCTCCGGGACAGCGATGGCGCGCATGCCGACGGCACGGCCAGCTTCCGTCATGGGTCGCCCGGTGGGCCGAATGACACGTAAGTTCGGAGCGGTCGCCATGCGGTGCCCAGAAGTCGAGCCCGGGGAGCTTGCCCGCCGCATAAGAGCCATGAGTACGACGTAGAGCCCGAGGGCTGCGGCGAGACAGAGTGACAGGAACCAAAGGGTGAGCGTCGAGAGCATGCTCCCACCTCCATGCGAAGAGGCCTGCGCCTCGAGAACCGCTTGTCTTATTACATGTATACGCAGATCGCGCGCAGATGATGGGGTACGCCGCGCAGAGAGTACACTGCGACCAGCCGACGAGCGGACTACACACTTCCAACAATCCCCACGCGCATCCACGCGACGCCGACCCCGCCGTTATTGCTCGCTGCATTGACTATGTGCTATTCTTTTCAGTGCTGTCCGGTCCGTGCAGTTCGCACGATCGGCATGCGGAGGGGTACCGAAGTGGCTAAACGGGGCGGTCTGTAAAATCGCTGGCTCTGCCTTCGTTGGTTCGAATCCAACCCCCTCCACCAGTTCGCGGGGTAGAGCAGTCTGGTAGCTCGTCGGGCTCATAACCCGGAGGTCGCAGGTTCAAATCCTGCCCCCGCAACCAAACGCTGACGTAGCTCAGTCGGTAGAGCACCTGCATGGTAAGCAGGAGGTCTCGGGTTCAAATCCCGACGTCAGCTCCAGCGAAAATGCAGGCCCCGCGCGACGCGCGGGGCCTTTGGCATAGGTGCAATAGGTCGACGGGGTGTAATGCGAGTTCGCACTACTCTACTCCTGAGCCAGCAGAAGCCTCGCTGCCGCAACGTGCGGATAGAATGGATCTGGGGCACTTCGAGCATCTCCTTCCCTCCTGGTCGGCTTTGGCTGTGCAACCTCAGCGTACCAGGAGCTGAATGGGACCCGATGTGCCCCCTCGCTTACCTCAGGGGGTGGTGCTTTTCGGTGATCACGTGGTGCACTTTTCAATGAGCGCGGACAGCTGCCCATTGCTCGTCATACATGGGGTCTATCTGCTGTTCATTGATCTGCCTGCGTTCTCTGTTCCATGCCTCTCGTTCTATAATTGTCTTCCTCAATTGTCTTGCTCAGTGCAAACTACGCCAACCAACGCCATGCTTCGCACGTGGGCGCACTCGCCAAGGCGTGCTGCTCCGCTCATGTGCGGGACTTGTGCCACGCGGCGAGGAGTTCTTGCTCTCGCTTCGCGGTGATCCCATTTCGGCGCGGCGCATCCTGCGGCCGCGTCCTCTCCCACACAAGCGTGCCCTGCACCGTGTCGCGCAAGGGCCGCAGGGAGAGCCCGGCCTCCAGGGCCCTGCGGATCGAGACGGAATCGAGTCCGATCGAGTCCGGGTCGCTTTCCGGGATGAAGAGGGGCATCTCGGTCCATGGCGCCACGCCCTGCTCCGCGAGGAACCCCTCTGTCACCCAAGTAAGCGGGCCGACCCCTCCGCCGACCTCACGGCAGATGGCCAGCACCTCTCCCATCGTCAGCGGCGTCGCGGGCCCTGCAGCATTGTAGGCGCCGGACGCGCCGCGCTCTGCCATGGCCAGAGTCCAGGCAGCGAGGTCTCGCACGTCGATCACCTGCACCGGGTGCCCGGGCCGTCCAGGAGCGAGCACCTCACCGTCGCGCGCGCCGCGCGCGACCCAGTAGGTAAAGCGGTCGGACGGGTCGTCCGGGCCGACGATCAGGCCTGGGCGGATCAGGAGATCCCGTCCCGGGAAGCGCCGGCTGACTTCCGCTTCGCAGCGCGCCTTGAGCGCGCCGTACCACGTTCCGATGTCCTCCTCGGACTCGGACGGGAGTTTCGCGAGCGGCGCGTCCTCCGTCAGGCCGATCTCTGTGAAGGAGCGATACGCCGAGACGCTGGAGATGAATGTGTAGTGCCCCACGCTGTCCGCCAGAAGTTCGACTGACTGGCGCACGACGCGCGGCAGGTAGCCGGACATGTCGATGGCGGCGTCGAAGCGCCGTCCCTCAAGCGCCGCAAGCCCGCCGTCGCGATCTCCAAGCAGGTGCTCTGTGGACGGGAAGAGGTCCCGGCCGTGCTGGCCGCGGTGGAAGAGGGTGACGTCGTGGCCGGCCGAGAGCGCGGCCTCCGCGATGTGCTTGCCGAGAAACACGGTTCCTCCCAAGATCAGCAGACGCATGCCTTCATCTCCACTCTGGGCTTGGCATTCTGCCTTGGCCGTCCGATGTCCTACAGGGCCTGTCATCCCTCTGGAACAGACGTGCAAGACCACCGCCGTCGCAAACGAGGCGAGGGCGTCATCCGGCCATCACCGGTGGCGCCATCTCTCTGTCGCACGGGCAGCACTACATCTCGCAGACGGCGTCGCCAAGGCGTTGTATGGCAACTCCAGGAAATCTGCGGATGGTAGCGAAGTCACTCGTACAGGTTTCCAGAGGTATCGGGTAGGGTGAATCCAAGTTGACGATGGAACAAGTACCCCGCATTCCTAGATCGAGAGGAATGCGGGGTATTCCGAGGTTGAGCACTGAAGGCGATCGCGAAACCCGGGTGGCCTTCGTTTCGTATCCACCTGTGCCCATCTCAGGAGTAACTCGGCCCTCAGCGCAAGGAATTTCCGGCGCTAGGCTCAGTTGCCCTCGCCGCCCTCGTGGTAGAACTCGTTCTGCTTCAGGTGGATCTCCCGGATCAGGAAGGTGCCGAGCAAGGCCGCCGCTGCGAAGGCGACACCGACCCAGAAGAGTTCCACGATGGACGAGGTGAGTGCGGAGCGCACCGCATGGAGGAAGGCACTATAAAGCGCCTGCCCGGTTGGGCCGAGCGCGTCGAACTGCTTGTGGATGGCCGCCTGGCCTTGCAGGCTGACGATGCCCTGCGGGTCGGAGAACGCCTTCCGTTGTGCCGGCGACAGCACGGCGAACATGCTGCGCAGCTGGCTCGGCAGGCGCTGCGGCAGGAGCTTCGCGAAGCTCGTCGCCAGGACGGTGCCGAGGATCGGTGAGGCGATGGCGCCACCCAGGCTATTGCCCATCTGCTGCGTCGCGTTGACGGTGCCCAGCACGCGATAGGGGAAGAGGTTCTGCGCGATCGTGCTCATCGCCGGCATCAGGGCGCCGATGCCGAGCCCCAGGACCACCATGTCGATCACGACGCTGGACCAGTGGGACGTCACGGTCAGGCGCGTCAAGAGGAAGGCACCCAGCACCATGATGAGGCCACCGGCGAAGATCTGCATCCTGTACTTGCCCGTTCGCGTGATCAGCAGGCCGCCGATGATGCTGGCCACGATGAAGCTCAGCATCATCGGCGTCATCAGGTAGCCGCTATTCTCGGCGGTCATGCCGAGCACGCCCTGCGCGTACAGGGGCAGGACCAGCATCACGGCGAACATCGACATCGCCACCATCAGCGTCACGACCATCGTGGAGCTGAAGGTGCCGTTCTTGAAAAACTGCAGAGCGATGATCGGCTCCTCCGCGCGGTTCTCGCTGATAAGGAAGAGCACCAGCATCACGGCCGCGACGGCGAAGAGCGTCACGACCTGCCACGAGCCCCAGGAGTACGTGGTGCCGCCAAAGGTGATGGCGAGAAGAGCCGGCACGAGACAGGCCGCGAGGGTGATGCTGCCCCACCAGTCGATATGGTGACGCTGCTCCGTGCGGACCGACGGCAGGGCGTAGATGACCATGCCGAGGGCGATCAGGGCGATCGGCATGTTGATGTAGAAGACCCAGTGCCAGCTCCAGTTGTCGGTGATCCAGCCGCCGAGCGCTGGGCCGATGATCGTGGAGAGGCCGTAGACCCCCATGATCAGTCCCATCCAACGCCCGCGCTCGCGCGGGTTGAAGATGTCGCCGATCGTCGCGCGCGGCATGCTCATCATGGCGCCGGCGCCGATGCCTTGGAAGGCGCGCGCGAAGATGAGCATGCCGATCGACGTGGACATTCCGCTCACCGCAGAGCCGACCAGAAAGACGACGAAGCCGAAGATGTAGAAGGGCTTGCGGCCGTACATGTCGGACAGACGCCCGTAGAGCGGGACCGTCACAGCGGTGGCGAGGATGTAGCCGGTAAACACCCATGCGTAGAGGTTGAATCCCTTGAGTTCGCTGATGATGACCGGCATGGCCGTCGACACGACCGTCTGGTCGAGAGCGGAGAAGAACATTGCGATCATCACGGCAGCCAGCGCGATCCAGCGCTTGTCGCCCGTGATCTGATTGGTCGTTTGCACCTGCTGCGCCGGCTGGCCGGCCGACCGCAGCGGATCCCGCATGGTCACGGTACTACCTCCTGACAAGATCCGGGGATGCGGGCCCATCTGGCCGCTGCACCGGCGCATCGTCAGATTGTTTGCCGGCGCGGCGCTCGAACGCTGCGAGCACGGTGCCGAGGCTCGCGAGCAGTGCGGAGACCGTCTCGGGCGGTACCCGGTCGAGTATCTCGCGCAGGCTCCGCTGCTCCTCGATCAGGATCGCTTGGCCGAGAGCCTGTAACTTGGCCGTGGGCACCAAGCGCACGAGCCGCCGGTCCAGCGGATCCGAACGCTTGTTGACAAAGCCTTTCTGGCTGAGGAGTTCGACCGTGTTCGAGATATGCGATTTGGCGATGCCCGTGCGGCGTGCGACATCGCTCACAGTCTCGTTGGGCGTGACCTGGATGTGACGCAATACAAGCATGGCCATGCGCGAAAGATCGTGCTGCTGGGCGACCGCCTGCACGCACTCGATCATGCGCCGGTGGAGCGCCTGCACGAGTTCGAGCAAAAGCTCCTCCGGTTCCTCCAAGGCTGGTCACCTCGTACGCAAGAGAACGTTCGCCAGCGAATGATAGCAGCGCCAGCTCAGTTTATCAAGTCGTTGCCCGTTAGCCGCAAAGGGTCTTCGCGCGGAGGTGCCCGCGCCGAGCCATCGCGGCCAGATGCGCCCGATCAAGGGATCAACGGCTGTGGATGCACAACCAGATGCCCTTGCCGCAAAAAGGGGAGGGGGGCAGAGGGCGATCCTCCCTGCCAACGTGCGCGAGCGTCTCTTCGGCTCGTTGGATCGCCAAATGCACGAGTCTACCGCGGTTGCGGGCGGAGACAACGCCCCGGCCGTTGTCGAGAATCGACCGATTTGCCCCACCCCCGTCCTTGCGGGTCGGGGGTTCCGGACTGAACCGGCCGCAGCCGGTGCCGGCTTCCCGCTTCAACCGGGTCTGCCCGCTGTCGCTCACGCCGAGTTCCTGAGCAGTTCGTACTGCAGGCGCTCGCTCATCCGCTGCGACGGTGCGAAGCCGTCTTTTGGGGTAGCGCGCTTGGTGTGCGCAGATCACTGGAGGCATCGAGGGACGTGCGCTCAGAAGACGCGGGCAAACGCGAGGGTCCCGGGCGTCGCCCGGGACCCTCGCCTGCGCTCGATTCAAGCCCTGCGGCGTGCCGCCTTCCATGCGCCCATGCCGCCGACGAGGTTATACGTCAGGCGGTAGCCGACGCGGTAGAGGAACTGGACGGCCTCTCCGCTGCGCGCTCCGCTGGCGCAGACGAGGACGGTCGGTTCGTCCTGCGGCAACTCGCGGTAGCGCTGCACGAACTGGGAGAGGGGGATGTGCTTCGCGCCGTCGATGTGGCCCGCGTTGAACTCCCACGCTTCACGCACGTCGACGAGATGCGGCGTCTTCCCCTCGCCCATGCGGTGCACGAGTTCATCGGCCGTCATCTGGCCGACGGACGCAGTGGCACCACCCCCGCGCAGCCACGCGGCGACTCCGCCATCGAGTTGGCCGTGTACGGTGAAACCCGCCTGCGCGAGCTCCTGCGCCGCGAACTCCGCGAGCGGCGCGCTGTCGGTGACGAGCACGATGGGCGCCTCGCGCTTCAAGAAGTAGGAAGCCTGCTGCGTGAATCCCTGGCGCGTGTACGGCACGTTGATCGATTCCGGAATGTGCTCGCGGATGTAGGCGACGGGCACCCGCACATCGAGGAGCTGCGCGCCTTGCGCCTGGATGTCCTTGACGTCGGCAACCGAAAGTGAACGCTGGCTCAACTGGTCGTGCTCCCCCTTGCAGGTCTAAAGATCTTCTACTGCAGGCCCATGTTGCGGCGCTTGATCTCCTGGTAGCGCTCCGGCAACGGTTTCATGCCGAGTCGGACGAACTCGGCGAACTCCGTGCCCGCAGGTGTCAGGAGTGCCGAGTTGAAGCGGCGCTCGAAGCCGATGGTCGACGACGCCTTGGCGCTCATGCCGGCGCCTCCGCACGTCGAGACGCCATAGTGCCCTGGGTATAGCTCGACGAACTCAGGGTAGGCGGAGAGCTTCTCGACGCTCTCCCGAAGGCGGTCCATCCGCACCTGCATCTCCTCCTCGCGGAGCGGGAGGAGCGACAGGTCTGGCCGCGCGACGTCGCCAACGAAAAGCGAGTCGCCCGAGAGGATCATCCATGGAACCTCCAGGCTGCGGCTCCCGTCGAACACGAGCAGCGAGATGCTCTCGTCGGTGTGCCCGGGGGTGTGCAGGACGCGCACCAGGTTTTTGCCGATCGTGATCTCGTCGCCGTCGCGCAGCGGCTGGAACGGGTAGGAGACGGCCGAGTCCTCGCACAGCATGTACGCCGCTCCGGTAGCGGCGGCGAGTTCGCGGCCGACCGAGACGTGGTCGGCGTGCAGGTGCGTATCGATCACCCGCGAGACCTGCAGTCCAAGGTCCGCCGCGCGCAGCACGTACTCATTCACCGAGACCGCCTCGAGCGGATCCACCACCAGCAGTTCGCCGCTCTCGGGGCAGCCGATCAGGTAGGAGGCGCAGCCGAGCTGCGGATCAAGGATTTGATGGAACACCACCGCACTTCTCACCCCCCATAATACCCGCTAGGGTATATTACTCAAATGGCATTGCTACAGTCAACATAGGGGTGCGTACATCATTCGGTATATGCCCGCCGACTGGAGCGCCGCGGGCGGCGGACGCCGCCGTCGACTTGGTATAATGGAGGAAGTTTGCACACGGTGGAGGATGACCATGGCGGCAGTTCGCACGCGGTACGCGCCCAGTCCGACGGGGTACATGCACCTTGGCAACCTGCGGACGGGCCTCTACGCCTACTTGACGGCCAAAGGACGCGGTGGGCAGTTCATCCTGCGCATCGAGGACACGGACCAGGAGCGCCGGCGGGAAGGCGCGGTGCAGGCCATCTACGACACGCTCGCCCGCGTCGGCCTGCAGCACGACGAGGGGCCGGACGTCGGCGGCCGGTACGGGCCGTACGTACAGAGCGAACGCCTCGATATCTACCACCGTTACGCGCAGGAACTCATCGACCGGGGCGGTGCGTACCGCTGCTTTTGCACAACGGAAGAGACGGAGGCGCAGCGCGCCGAGGCGCGCAGCCGCAAGAAGCCGTTCAAGGACGAGCGATGCCGCGCGCTGTCGGCGCAAGAGGTGGCGGCGCGCATTGCGGCGGGCCAGTCATCCGTCGTGCGCCAGCGGACGCCGCTCACCGGCACCACGAGCTACGAGGACGTCGTCTTCGGCGACATCTCCATCGAGAACGCCGAGCTCGACGACAGCGTGCTGCTCAAGTCCGACGGCTTCCCGACCTACAACTTCGCCAACGTGGTCGACGACCACCTGATGCAGATCACCCATGTGATGCGAGGCGCAGAGTACCTGTCCTCGACCACGAAGTACATCCTCATCTACCAGGCCTTCGGCTGGGACATACCGGTGCATGTCCACCTCCCGGTGATCAACAAGACGGCGACAGAGAAGCTCAGCAAGCGCCACGGCGATGCGTCGTTCGAGGACTATTACCAGAAGGGCTACTTGCCGCAGGCGATCCTCAACTACGTCGCCCTCCTCGGGTGGGCACCCGGCACGGACGAGGAGTTCTTCACGCTGGAGGAACTGGTGCAGCGCTTCAGCTTCGAGGGACTCTCGAAGTCCCCCTCGATCTTTGACCCCGCGAAGCTGCGCTGGATGAACGGGGAGTACATCCGCAAGCTTCCGCTCGAGGAGTTCCACCGCCTTGCCGTCCCGTGGTATCCGGACGCCGTGCGCGCATCCGGTGTGGATCTCCTCGCGGTCAGCCGACTGCTGCACAACCGCACCGCGGTGCTCTCCGAGATCCCCGAGCAGATCGACTTCGTCGCCGCGCTGCCCGACTACGACCCCGCCCTCTACACCCACAAGAAGATGAAGACCGATGCCGAGATCGCTCTGCGCAGCTTGCAGGCCGCCCGCAAAGCGCTCGGTACGCTCGATGCGTTCGCCCAGGAAGGCGTCCACGCCGCACTGGAGGGCCTCGCGGCGGAACTCGGGCTCAAGAACGGCCAGGTGATGTATCCCGTGCGCGTGGCGCTGTCCGGCAAGGAGTTCACGCCTGGCGGCGCGAGTGAACTATCGGAGCTCTTCGGGCGCGACGAGGTGCTGCACCGCATCGGCGTGGGGATCGAGAAGCTGTCTCGGTAGGCGGGTGGGTGCCCAGCCGGTCTACGGGTGCTGGATCTTCGCCGCCGCAAGATGCCGTCTGCGTCAGATGCCGGCGCGCTGGCCGACCGACAGGGCCAGGTGGGAGAGCCATACGAGACCGAAGACGATCGCCGCGCGCAGAGCCCAAAGGCGCGCGGCTTGCCACGCCGTCTGGCGGTGTGAGCGGCGCGTCCCAGGGCGCCCCTGGAGCGTAGCAGGGCACACTCCCTCCACCATGCGGTCGCAGGCCAGGCCGATGCTGCGCAAGGCGCGCTCGTATCGGCCGTCCTCTCCGCCGAACGCTGCATGCAGGCGTGCGTGCGCCTGGCGCAGGGAGTCGGCTACGATCTCCTCGCTGATCCCGAGCGCTCGGCAGACGTCCTGCGGCGGCAGGTCGAGCGCGTAGCGCAGCGCCACGAGGTCACGCTCCCCGTCCGGCAGAGAGCAGACGAGTCGCGCCATGCGGGGGGCATCTCCCCCGGCGGGGGCTTGTGGTGCGGTCGTAGGGGGAGTGCCCACAGCGCAGCGCGCGTCGCGGGCCGCATTGCGGGCCACGGCGATCAGCAGGGCTGCGTCGAGGCGTGGGGAGGGACGCTCCACGTAGTGCGCATAGCGGGCCCAAGTCTCCGCCGCAGCGCTCTTCGCGATCTCCGCATCGCCGACGATGCATACGAGGTAGCGCAGCACCCGCGGCTCATAGTGCCCGAAGAAACGGGCAAATGTTTCTGGATTCTCACGTTGCATGCTCGGACCATCGCCCTTTGCGTCTGTTGTCCATCCTTAAAGACGACGCAGGAGGGCGAATGGTTACGCATGCGCCGAGAAGCCACCAGCGGAAAGTGCTGGAACGGGAGATCGCACGCCCCCATAGGCTATGTGCGCAGCGCCGGGGTGGACCGCATCGCGGGAAGCGGCAGGCGGCGCCCCAGCGCGAAGGGGGCGACAGATCGGTGGCCATCCTTCACAGCATCGTGTCAGCGCTGGTCGACTACCCACCGGTTGCGGCATCGGTGGGGACCTTGCTGGCGCTCGTCGGCATCGACGCGGTTCTCGGGATCGCCGCTGCGGTCAAGACCAAGAGCTTTCGACTGTCCAAGGTCGGCGACTTCGTCGGCGGGGACCTCCTCAAGACGCTCGTCGTGCTCGCGTTCGGGATCGGGGCTGGGTACAACGGGTACCTGGCAGGCATGTTCTACTTGGCGGCCGGGGCGACCCTCACGGCTCTCGTCGGGAAGATCAATACGAACTTCAAGACGGTCTTCGGCATCAGTCCGAACGTCCCGCCGCCGCCCTTGTCGCGCTAGAGAAGGCGCCCCGCACCGTACCGGTGCGGGGCGCCACGGCTGCAGCCGCTAGATCTCTGCCGGCGGGTGGGCGTAGACTGCTGGCTTGCGGTCCCGAAGGCCGGTCAGGTCCGAAAAGCGCACGGCACCGACCTGATCGAGATCGAGTTCGGCGAAGAGCGCGCCCTCGGCGTTGCTGTCGAGAAGGGCGATCGGGGCACCCGACGGCGAGAGGATCCGGCTGTGACCGCCGAAGACGGCGCTCCCTTCGGAGCCGCCCCGGTTGCAGGCGACGACGAAGCACCCGTTCTCGATCGCGCGCGCCGCGAGCAGCGCGTCCCAGTAGGAGATCGAAGGGGCGTCCCAGGCGGATGAGACCAAGAGCACCTCTGCGCCGAACAGGGCGTTCGCCCGCCCCCATTCGGGGAAGGCCACGTCCCAGCAGATGCCGAGTCCGAGGGTCGTCTGCGGCAGGCGCGCGAGGGCGAACTCGGTACCGTCC